>CAZKJV010000010.1:0-21403 GCA_964553175.1 uncultured Muribaculaceae bacterium
CTTTTAATTTTATTATATTTGTAATTATACTTGCAATTATTATTAAAGCTGCAAAAGTTGGTTCTTTAATTGAAAAAATGCAATTAAAAATCAAGCAATTTGTTGATGATTCATCAGAAGCAAAGCAAAAATCAGTTCGTGAGTTAAAAAAAGCGGAAGATCAAGCTTTGTTGACAGGTTCTGAAGTAAAAAACATACTTAGTGATGCTGATTTACAAGCAATGCGTATGAGTCGTAAGATTATGGCAGATGCTCATGTCCAAGCTGAAAACATCGTTTTCAATGCTGACAAAATTAATGATGCAAATGGTAAAAAAATAATTTCTAATTTAACTGTTTCAACTGCTTTGGCATCTGTAGAACTTGCAAAAAGTCACATTATTTCAACTTTGCGTAAGAAACCTCAATATCACGCAAAATTTATTGAAGATAGTATTAATGAAATTGACGGGTTTAAAATTTAATGGCAAACGAAAATAAAAACTTATTAATAGCTGAAAGATATGCGGAATCTTTAATTGAATTCGGCAGAGATGGTAGATTGTCTTATGTTTCTATTTCATCTGATTTAGCGAGTGTTTTGAATATTTTAAATCATTCTAAAGATTTATACGATTCTTTGACAAATCCTTTGATTAATGTTGCTGAAAAAGAAGCCGTTATTGATGCTGTTTTTGAAAAGGATGTTGATGTCTTAATAAAAAATTTTTTAAAATTATTGGTTGAAAAAAATAGATTTGATTTAATTTTTGATATTGTTATTGTTTTCAATTCTATTTTGGACGATATTAATGAAATAGCAAGGGTTGAAGTTATTTCTGCAGTTGAATTAAATAGTTATGAAAAAACAAAAATTCAAGAAAAATTATCTGAAAAGTTGAATAAGCAAATCAGTATAAAATATGATATAGATGAGTCTATTATTGCGGGACTTGTCGTGAAAATGGGTGATGATATTCTTGATATGTCAGTTGCTCATAAGTTAGATGAATTTAAAAAAGCATTAGTAAAATAAAGAGGATATAATATGGTAGCAATTAAACCAGATGAAATTAGTTCAATTATTCGAGAAAAAATCGAAAATTATGATGCCAAAACTGAAATCTCAAATGTTGGTTCTGTTTTGGAAGTAGGTGACGGTATTGCTCGTGTTTACGGGTTAAGAAACGTTATGTCGGGTGAATTGGTAGAATTCAACGATAGCAAAGGGACTTTGGGTATTACAATGAACCTTGAAGAAGACAATGTTGGGGTTGTAATTCTTGGTGATTATACTCATATTAAAGAAGGTATGACTGTTAAAACAACAAGTCGTATCGCATCTGTTCCTGTTGGCGATAGCTTAATCGGAAGAATTATCAATCCGACAGGTAAAGCAATTGACGGCAAAGGTGATATTCCATTTGATAAAACATTACCGATTGAAAAAGTTGCTCCTGGTATTGTTGCTAGAAAATCAGTACATGAACCTTTGCAAACAGGTTTGACTGCAATTGACGCTTTAACTCCAATCGGACGTGGTCAACGTGAACTTATCATTGGTGACCGTCAAACTGGTAAAACTGCGATTGCTATTGATACAATCATTAACCAAAAAGGTCAAAATGTTATTTGTATTTATGTTGCAATTGGTCAAAAAGCTTCAACTGTTGCACAATTAGCAAAAACTTTAGAAAACCATGGTGCCATGGATTACTCAATCATCGTTTCTGCAACTGCGAACGATGCAGCACCATTGCAATATATCGCACCATTCGCAGGTTGTGCTATTGCGGAAGGATTCTTAGAACAAGGTAAACACGTTTTAATTATATATGATGATTTGACAAAACACGCTCAAGCTTATCGTGCGATGAGTTTGTTATTGAAAAGACCACCAGGACGTGAAGCATACCCTGGAGATGTTTTCTATCTTCACTCAAGATTATTAGAACGTGCAGTAAAATTAAATGATTCTTTGGGTGCAGGTTCAATTACAGCGTTGCCTATTATTGAAACTCAAGCCGGTGACGTTTCTGCATACATTCCAACAAACGTTATTTCAATTACTGACGGTCAAATTTTCTTAGAATCAGGATTGTTTAACTCTGGTATCAGACCTGCAATCAATGCTGGTATTTCAGTTTCTCGTGTAGGTGGTGCTGCTCAAACAAAAGCAATTAAACAAGTTGCCGGTAAATTGAGGTTAGACTTAGCTCAATTTAGAGAATTGGAAGCTTTTGCTCAATTTGCTTCGGATTTAGACCCTGCTACTAAAAAACAATTATTGAGAGGTGAAAAACTTACTGAAGTTCTTAAACAACCTCAATATATGCCTTTAAGTGTTGCTAAACAAGTATCTATTTTGTTTGCAGCTAACGAAGGTTATCTAGATGAAATTGATAACAAATCTATGATTAAATTTAAACGAGAATGGTTTGATTATTATGAAGCAAATCTAGCAGAATTGATTGATAGATTAAATGCTGGTGCTAAGTTAGAAAATGATGATATGGATGCTTTAAGACAACATCTTGAAACATTCTTAAAAACATTTACAAAATAAAAGGTGAAATATGCCAAATTTAAAAGATATTAAAACTAGAATATCAAGCGTTCAAAACACGAGAAAAATTACTCGTGCTATGAAAATGGTTGCCGCCGCAAAAGTTAAAAAAGCTGAAACAACAGTAAAAGCTGCTAGACCTTTTGCGACAGAATTGACAACAGTTTTTAAACGTATGCTAAAAACTGTAAACGGTCAATATTCGCTTGAAAACTTAAGAGTTAAATCTGCGATTGATAATTACCCGATACTTTTGTCAAAACGTGAGATTAATTCTGTAGGTTTGTTAGTTTTAACTTCAAATAAAGGTTTGGCGGGTGCTTATAACGCTAATATTATAAGAAAAACAGTTTCAAGAATATCTGAATACAATGAACAAGGCAAAAAGGTTGTATTGTTTGTTGTTGGTCAAAAAGGTATTTCAGGTTTAAAACATAAAGTTGAAAATCTAAATTGTGAAATTGCAAAAACTTATATTGCAGTTGCAAACAATGTAACTGCAACTGGTGCAAGAGTTATTGCTGAAGATATGGCTGAATATTTTGTAAATTCTCAAATTGATAAAATTGAGATTTTGACAACTCGTTTTAAAAATATGATGTCATATTCTGTTCAAGATTGGGAAATTTTACCTTTAGCTGATGATATTGAAAATTGTTCAGAAACAAAATCTATTGACCCATTAATGATATTTGAACCTGGAGTAAATTCAATTTTACAAACAATTGTGCCAATGTATATGTCAAATATCATTTATCAAGCGTTATTAGAGGCTCAAGCTAGCGAATTAGCCTCAAGAATGACAGCAATGTCTGCGGCATCAAACAATGCTGATGATATGATTAGATTATTATCTATTGATTACAACAAGGCTCGTCAAGCTGCAATTACTCAAGAACTTGTTGAAATTGTTTCTGGTGCAAACGCTTTAAGATAATTTTTTATTTTAATAATTTTAAAACCGCCATTTGATTTATCAAATGGCGGTTTTTTGTATTTGTTCAATTTATGTTTATTATTGAGCTTTTGCTTGTGCTTCTTGAATAATTTTAGGAGCATTTGTATTGATATATTCAATCAAATTATCAAGTTTTGTAAGGTATTCTTCTCTCATTTTAGCTTCTTTAGGTGCTTTTGAAAGGTTTAGCCCTTGAACAAAATCTGCTTTTGTTTGAACGTAGTCAATAACTTGTCCTAAAGTTTGTGCATTAAGCATAGATTTTAATTGTTCGAATTCGTCAATATTCTTCATTTCTAATTGCATAGCTTTATCGTTTTTACCGATGTGGTTAAGCATTGTTAATGTGTTGTCTACACCACAAGTTTGGTTTGATTTTGTGATGAATGCATACAAACCGTCATCTGTTGATAGGTCGTGAGCACCATTCACATCGTCCCATTCTTTTGGTGTTTGAATTTTTGCAAAGTCTTTTGCTACTTCGTGCATATGACCATTGCTTGCTTCTGACATCATTGTTATTGCGGTGTCAAATTTTGCTAACTCGTAGCAACCTTTAACCATATAGCCTTCGTAAATTTGAGCCATTTCTTTTTTAGCAGGATCTTCAGATTTTGTTAATCTTAAGAATTCTTTTAATAACTCTTGAGGGTTATTTAAGATATGGTATTTATCAAAGCTTTCTGCAAATTTCTTATAGCTTGCATCAGTGTTTTTACCTTTGATTGCATTTGATAAGTAGTCGTTTAAGTTTTTAGTAACTACTTGTCTGTGTTGAGGTTCAATATTTGCTTCAATAAATGTCTTTTTACCTTGAGCAATATCGGTTAATTGATTTTTCATTGCTAATTCGATTTGTTCATTTGTTAAGCCTTGTTTATCAACTTTACCATCTTTCATTTGTTTTAAGACATTAACTAAATCGACACCTTGTTTCAAAGTGTTAGAGAAGTTTTTAGCTAATCCTGCAACTTCTTCTTTGTTTGTTAAAGAGCATTCTGGATAAGCAGATCTAACGCCGTGTTTTTTGAACATTTGAGCTTTAAGTTGCTTGATTTCTTTTGTTGCATTCAAATTGTTCCAATCTCTTTGTAACATGAAATAAGCTTCTTCAAATGAATCGCCGTTTTCTGTTAGTTTTATATTATCTTGAATTGAATCCATAAAGATTAAGCTATTTAAAGCGTTTGTAGCAGGTTTTTCTAAACCTTTAACTAATCTTACTGCCTCATATGGAGTAACTTCTTTAACGCTTAATTGCTCGTTTGTAGAGTCGTTTACAAGTTTTTGTAAAGCTTCTTCCGGCATTTGTTTCATTTCTTTGAATTTTGCAACAAATGCAGTGTTATCTTTAGGGTCAAATTTGCTGTCAATAAAGTGTTTTAGCACTTGGAAATTAGAATTTTCTAATTTATCAATATTGTTTTTATTAACATCAAGTTTTAATGCACTTGTAAATGAACTTAGAGCATCTTCTTTTGTGAAAGATAATTGTTTAGCGATTTCGCCCATATATTTTTGAGTATTTTTATGTGCTTTGCTAAAATCAGCTTCGCTATTGATGTTATCAATGTCTTTCATTACTTGAGCTTCAATCATGTTTTTAGTTTCACCGGCATTTTCTGCTCTTTCCATGATTTTGTCTAGATGTTCCGCAGGTACTTTTTTAACGGCTTCCATAACGTTTGCAACTTTGCTCATATTAATTTGAGGACCAACAAACGCATTTTGAACTAACGATGTTGCTGTTTGAGTTGTATCGTTGCTTGTTGTTGGAATTATTGCATCGTAGAACATTTTAAATTTTTCACCATTGATTGAGCCTGGTTCATATTTATAATCTTCTACTAATGTACCATTTTGCCAAGCAGAGTTTGTAATATAACCATCTTTACCACCTCTACCGCATTGGTAATCCGTTCTTAATAGACCTTTTGAGTCTAACCAAGTTTTTTTATGTTCGCAAGCACCCCAAGTGTTATCGTGCATAATTGCATCTTTTACTTCAACTTTACCTGTTTTAGGGTCTTTTACAAGAACAGGTGCAACATCTGCGATATATTGAGCGTGTCCGCCGTGGTCGTTGTGGTATACTGAAGTTCCGCTGATACCAGAGTGAGCAGAGTGTTTAATTTTTTCTGCTGCAGCTTCAACACTTTCTTCAGCGTAGAAAGGTTTACCTGTCATTTGTTCAAGAATTCTGATTTCTTGAGGAGTGCAAAGTCCAGAAGAACCTTCGCTTACCCAGAATGAACCTTTTTCCGTACCAACTTGTTTTGCAAGTTCGTTCAATGGTTTTTCAAGTTCTTTTAATTTTGCGTCTTTTTCTCTTGAAATTTCAGAATACATTTTGTTTATATTTTTGCCAACTTTATCTAAAGCTTCTTTTTCAGCATCCGACATTTCGTATAAGTTAGGCATATCAAGTTTTTCACCTTTTACTTCTGCTTTTTCTACAACAGCTGCATATTTTGCAATTTTGTTGTATTTATCTTGCATACTTCTCAAAATGTTTTCTGGTACAACTTTGCCTTCGTTTTCGTATTTTTTCATAACGTCAGCTTTTGTTGCATTTTCGCCTAAACCATATTTTTTAACTTCTTTTGATAAGTTTTCAGGTATATCAAGTTTTTTGTCTTGAACGGTTCTGTATGTTGCTGCGGCTTCATATAATGGTTTATAAAGCTTTTTCATTTTGTTTTCAGGTGATTTTGGTTGAATTTCTTTGTTCATGTATTCAGTTGTTTCTGTTGAAAGTTCATACATTCCAAAGATGTTATCCATTCTTGCGTCAATATCTTCTTGCTTAGCGTTTGGATTTTCAGCTTTGATGAAGTTTGACATTTTTTGTTTTTTCATTGATTGTTCTTCGTAATCAAAGAAATGCAAATCATCTGATTGAGAACCTTTTACTTCGCCCATTTTCAAAAATCTGTTAACGATTTTATTCATTTCTTCGCTAGATTTATCAGGAATTAATGCTTTTAATTCATCGCCTAAGGCTTTGTTTGCTTTTACAACAGTTTGAGCATTAAATCTTGCGTTTTGTCTTTGTTCAACTGCATCTTTTTCTCTTTTTTCAATACCTTTTTTTGCAGATGAAATAGAATCATTTGCTTTTTCTAAAGCTCTTAAATGATTTTGATGAGGAACTAATTTAGGGTCATCTAAATCTCTCATATAGTGAGCATCGTGGAAAGTATCGAAGAATTGTCTGTCGAATGCAGAAAAATGAGTAGATTGTACATCGCCTCTACCTGTGTTTCCAGCAATGTTCATCCATTGAAGAGCAGATGCGTCTAAAATTCTGTAACCTTTGTCGTCAGCATAATCAAAATCAACTTCTGTTTTTGGAACAGAAATTTTTGCATTTGTACCCAATTTTGTAGGGTCGTAAACTTTCATTTCAGGTTTGTTGTTCAATTCTTCCATAATCATGGTTACGTATTTGTCTTTGTATTCATATGCCATAACTTTTCTTGATGTAGAAATTGCAGCACACATACCGTGGTGTCTTTGGTCTGTTGTTTTGATTGTTGGTTTGTCTGAGTCAGCTGTTTTAACAACTAAATCGTTTAACAATTCGCCCAAAACTTGTGGTTTTTTGTCTTTAAGTTGAGAATTGATTTTGTACTCAGGACTCATCATTTTGTTTAATTTTTCTAAACATGATTTTTTCTCTTTTGTTGTAATTTCAGTTGAAATTACGAAATAATCAAGATTTTTTGCAATATTTTTAACAACTTCATTTTTAGAATCATGGATAGCTTGAGGCAAACCTTTTGTTTTTAAAAGGTTATCTCTTAAAGACATTACAGCTTTTTCATCTTCAGACATTTCTTTTTTGTCGATGAATGTTGCTTGGAATTGCTTTTGTAATTCAGCTTTGTTAGGTGAATCTGAGTTTGCTAAAGCTTTTTGTGTAGCTTGTTGCAATTTCCCTTTCCAGTCGTTATTAGTTTTTTTGTCGTCAAGTTCAAAACTTGTACCGTATCTTAAGCCTTGAGCAACGTTCATTAAAAATTTAATATTTTCTTCTGATGAATCTTCTGACAATTTTTCAATTGCAGAGTTAATGTTGCGTTGGTTATTAAGTGTTAAGGCATCGCCTTGTTTTCTTAATTGATCTACTGTGTTTTTGTCTTCACGTTTCCCTAAAAATGAAATATTATGCATAGAACACCCCTAATTTATGTACCTTTATTTGATTTTATTATACTACTATCCTTGTAATTTGAAAAGCTAAAAATGAAAACAGCTACTGGTTTTTAATATAAATTTACAATGAAATTTAAGTATAATTTTGAGTATAAAAAAGGCGGATTTTAATAGAAATTAAAATCCGCCTTTTTATTTAATTATTCTTAGTAACTAAGCGATAACGATTGCACCTACAGGGCATGCTTCAGCAGCTTCTTTTACGCTGTCTGCGTTAGCTTCAACTTCAGCAGTATTAACTTCTGCTTTGTCTGATACTGTAAATACTTTTTCGCAAATTGATTCGCAAGCACCGCATGCAATGCAGCTATCTTCAACTGTTACGTTCATTTGATTCTCCTTTTAATTAAATTGTACTTTTACTTTACGTTTTGATTATAAAACAAACAAATTAAAAAATCCACTGTTTTATAAATTTAGCAACAGAATCAAAACCTTCGATTGTTCCAAGGTCTTTTGGTTCTAATTGTTTGCTGTAAATCAAGATTGGAACATATTCTCTAGTGTGGTCAGTTCCTGGAACTGTTGGGTCACAACCGTGGTCAGCTGTAATAACAAGATAATCTTCATCACCCATAGCTTCAATAAATTTAGGAATATATGTGTCGATTTCTTCAATTGCTTTTCCGTAGCCTGTTGCGTCGTTTCTGTGTCCATATAACATGTCTGTATCTACAAGGTTTGTGAAGATGAATGATTTGTCTGCATTTGGAACAGATTTGTATTCAATTGATTTTAGGTCTAAGGTGTTGTTGATAGCTTTTAGAGTTAATTCTAAGCCTTCTGTGTTAGAACCTGTGTGAATAGCGTGAGTCACACCTTGTTTGCAGAAAATATCTTCAATTTTACCGATTGCAACAACTGTACCGTTAGCTTTTTCAACATCTGTCAAAATTGTGTCTTGGTCTGGAGCAAGAACATAGTCGCGTCTGTCTTTTCCGATACGTGTTGGTACACCGTCAACTAAGTGATAAGGTCTTGCAATTACACGTGAAACGGTTACACCTAAATCGTCAAACATTTTTCTTGCGATTTTACACCAATCATATAGAGTTTCTAATGGAATTAAATCTGTATCAACTGCAATTTGGAATACGCTGTCTGCACTTGTGTAGATGATTGGGAATTTTGTTTTTTGGTGTTCGTCGTTGTAATCAACGATTACTTTTGTTCCGCTTGCTGCACAGTTTGCAAGAATTCCTCCACAGTTTGTGCGTTTAATAAATTCATCAATGATATCTTGAGGGAAACCTGTTTGTGTAAATGTTTTAAAAGCTTCTTTTAAAACGATACCTGCCATTTCCCAGTGACCAGTTGTTGTATCTTTACCGTTAGATTTTTCTTTCATTGTACCGTATTGACCGATAGGATTTTCTTCTTTAGCAATTCCTTTGAAGTCTTGAATGTTTCCAAGTCCTAATTTTGATAGGTTTGGAACATTTAATCCGTTGTTAAATTCGCAAACATTTTTTAATGTGTTGCATTCCGGAATGTCATTGAAATCTCTGCAATCAGGCATTGCACCAATACCCATGGAGTCAATAACGACAACAATAGCTCTTTTCATTTTAAACACCTTTCTTTTTACAATATAAACTCTTGTCTTAAATATACCATGAAAAAAAATTTTGTGTTAGCATATATTTAGTGAATAAATTTTAGAGGTACATATATGCAAGCACGTAGAGCAGCGAGAGAATTAGCGTTAATTTTATTTTCTCAATTTGACAAAGTAATTAGTAAATATTCAACAAAAGATTTTAATGAAATTTTGTTGAAATCTGTAAGAATTTTAACGAACAATGCAAGTAATGATTTAAAACTTACAATTGGTCCGTTAATTGATTTGAAACAATATATTGATGAGTATGAAGCAGATCATGAAACAAATCTTTCAAGACCGTTAGAAGTTTCAAACGTGCCTGTTCCATTACCATTGACATCAGATATGGCAAAGAAAATTGAGGATTTGTTAGAAATTGCAGAGAAAGCTTTAATGGCTTTGGAAATTGCAGAGTTTACAACTCTTGAAAATACAACTGATGTTCAAGCTTATACAATAAAAATTGCAGAACAATTTAAAGCTCATCATGAGGAAGTAGATCAACAAATTAAAGATTTTGCAAAAGGTTGGGATTTTGACAGATTAATCAAAGTAGACAAAGACATTATGCGTATTGCAATCACTGAATTAATGTTTGTAGAAGAAGTTCCACACAAAGTTGTTGTTGATGAAGCTGTTGAATTAGCTAAAAAATATTCAACTGAAGACAGTTCTTCATTTATCAACGGAATTCTTGCAAAAGTTATTTTTGAACACGGTATTAAATAATGTTTAATTTTTTTCATAACACTTTTGATAATTTGAAAAAGGCTGTATCAAATACAGCTAAAACTTTGGTTGGAAATGTTGTTGAAACAGTTCAAGATGAAGAAGAATTTTCTGATTTTGTGTTAGAAGATATGGAAGATTTGCTTATTTCTGCTGATTTAGGTGTTAGTTATGCCGCTGAATTAGTAGATAGTTTAAGAAATCAATCAAATATCAAGCCTTCAGAAGTTAAGGAATATTTGAAAAAATCTTTTGTTGAAACACTTGAAAAAGCTGGTGATACAAAATTAAATCTTTCTGAAAATGGTTTAAATATTTATTTTGTAACAGGAGTTAATGGTGTTGGAAAAACTACATTAATCGGAAAACTTGCATATCAATTTAAACAATCAGGTAAAAAAGTTTTGGTTGCTGCTGGTGATACGTTCCGTGCAGCAGCGGAAGAACAACTTGATTTATGGTCAAAACGTGCAGGGGCAGATATTGTTCGTAAAGATAAAGGAAACCCTGCTGCGGTTGTTTACGAAGCAATTGAAAAGGCTCAAAATGAAAATTATGATATTTTGCTTGTTGATACCGCAGGACGTTTGCAAAACAAGTTTAATTTAATGGAAGAATTGTCTAAAATTAAAGCTGTTATTGAAAAGAAAGCGCCTGAAGCTTTGAGAGAATGTATTTTGGTTTTAGATGCAAATACAGGTCAAAATGGTTTGCAACAAGCAAAAGTATTTGCAGAGGCTGTAAATTTGACTTCTGTCGCCTTAACAAAATTAGATGGTTCTGCAAAAGGTGCTATTGTTCTTGCAATTGCAAAAGATTTAAAGCTTCCTGTTAAATTAATTGGTGTAGGCGAAAAAATGGAAGATTTAAAAGAATTTGTACCGACAGATTTTATAAATGCGTTATTCTCATGAAAATATTAAAAGAAACCACATCAAAATTAGGGAATAAAATTAAGCTTTTGGGTAATAAAAACTGTAAGCCGTTGTTAGTTATTGGGGTTTTTCATGGTGATGAGCCTCAAGGGGATTTTTTGATAAATGAATATTTAAAAGAGCATGATAGTTCTCAAATTTTGTTCATTCCTTGTTTAAATCCAGACGGTATGTGCTTAAATCAACGTCAAAATTCAAATGGTGTTGATTTGAATAGAAATTTCCCAACAAAAAATTGGGAAAAAGCTGAGGACGAGCATTATTTTGGTGGAGATGTTCCAAATTCTGAAATTGAAACTCAATTTATGGTTGAAGTTTTAGAGGAATTTAAACCAAAATTTATTTTATCTTTGCATGCTCCGTATTGTACCGTAAATTTTGATGGTAATGCGATTGAACAAGCAAAAGAAATTTCTAAAATAATAGATTATCCTATTCAAGAGGATATTGGCTACCCGACACCGGGAAGTTTTGGTACTTACTGCGGAGTAGAAAGGCAAATCCCGACAATAACTTTGGAATTAGATGAAAATATTGATGTAACTTGTTTGATAAAACCAGTTCATAAAATATTTGACTATATAAATTCTATGATATAATCGTTTTAGTTAATAAATTTAAGGAGATAAAAATGGCTCAAGAACCAAAATTAATCGCAACAGTTCCAAGAAGTGCGACAGAACAATTACAAATTTCAATAAATGAGTATAAAGGTAAATCATATTTAGATTTAAGAATTCATTATACAACTGACGATGGTCAAACTTGGTTACCTACAAAAAAAGGCGTAACTTGTTCACCTGAAAATTTAGAAATTCTTCGTGATGCTATTGAAGAAGCAATAAAAGAATTTACAACAGAGGCTGAAGAATAGTGAGTAAATATGCTTTAGTTCTTGTAAATATCAAGGGCTTGGGCGTAAAAACTTTTAGTTATCTAATCCCTGATAAAATGCAACCTGTCATAAATATTGGACAGGCTGTTATGGTGCCTTTCGGACGCCAAGGGTTGATAAATGCTTTTGTTGTTGGGTTTTCTGATTATTTACCACCGGAAATTAAAGCAAAAAGTATTAGTAAAATTATTGATGAAAAACCTTTGTTTACTCTTGAGTATTTAAAACTACTGGAATGGGTTGCAAATTATTATTGCTGTGATTTTATTACAGTTTTAAATATGGCGTTGCCGTTGAATTTGCTTGATAAAAATTCAAAAACAGAGGATTATGTGGAGTTTGTTTGCAAAGATGGTGCAACAAAACGTCAGTTGCAAGTTTTGGATTTGTTGGAAAAGTTTAAACGAGTTAAGCTGGTTGAGTTTGAAAAAGTTGCTAAAACTACTCGCCAAACAATAAAAAAACTTGAAACTTTAGGCTGTTTACAAATTGTGGAAGATGAATTATACAGAAATCCTTTAAATATATTTTCAGATGTTAAAAAAGAAGAACTTTTTGAGTTACAAGGTGAACAACAAAAAGTTTATGAAAAAATCTCAAAAATAAAAGATGCAAAAAATCCGATATTGATACACGGTGTAACGGCTTCTGGTAAAACTGAGGTTTATTTTAAATTAATCCAAGACACAATAAATTCAGGCAAAAATGTCTTGTTTTTAGCACCAGAAATTGCTCTTGCGTCTCAATTAACAAAACGTTTAGCAAGAAAGTTCGGGATTGAAGATATTGCAATTTGGCACAGTTCTATTTCTGAGGGTGAAAGATATGACGTTTGGCAAAAATTATATAGAAATGAGATAAAAATTCTTGCTGGGGCAAGGTCTGCGGTTTTTGCTCCATTGAAAAATATTGGTTTAATTATAATTGACGAAGAACATGAGAGTGCTTATAAGCAATCTTCACCAGCACCTAGATATGACGCAAGACTTGTTGCTGAAAAACTTGCAGAATTTCATAATGCGAAATTAATTTTAGGCTCTGCAACTCCTGATATTACTTCTTATTATCGTGCTATAAATTCAAATACGTTATTTGAAATGAAGAAACGTTACAATAATGCTCCTCTTGCAAAAACTTTTGTTATAAATATGCAAACTCACATGCAGGCAGCATATAGAGGTGTGATTTCAAAACCGTTGCAAAATGAAATCAAAGAAACTCTTGCAAAAAAACAGCAAGTAATTATTTTAATTAATCGTCGTGGATTTTCGACTTATACTCAATGTCAATCTTGTGGACATGTAATTGAATGCCCAAACTGTGCAATTCCTATGATATGGCATACTGCAGAAAGTCGTTTAAGATGTCATTATTGTAATCAAACGATGTCGTTTCCTGATGAATGTCCTGAGTGCGGTTCTGATGCCTTGCATAATTCGGGAACGGGTACACAAAAGATTGAAATGTATTTAAAAGAATTGTTTAAAGATGCAAATATTGTGCGTATGGATAGTGATTCTTTGATACGAAAAAATGAACATATAAAAATTTTGAATAGTTTCCAAAAAGGTGAAATAGATATTCTTGTTGGGACTCAAATGATAGCAAAAGGACTTGATAATCCTAATGTTACTCTTGTTGGTGTTATAAGTGCTGATGCGAGTTTTAATTTACCTGATTTTAGAGCATCTGAAAGAGGTTTTCAACTGCTAACACAAGTTGCAGGTCGTGTAGGTAGAGGTGAGTTTACGGGAAATGTATTGTTTCAAACCTATAATCCTGATTTTTATGCTTTGCAAACAGCAAGAGAACAAAATTATAAACAATTTTTTGATACGGAAATTGTTGCACGTGAAGAGTTTGAGTATCCGCCGTTTTCAAAAATAATTAGATTTATTTTGAGTGCAGAAAATCAATTTAGAGCAGAAAAGGCTTCTCAAGAAATTGCATTGAGATTAAATACAATGGTAGACAAATTCGGAATTTCCGAAAAGTTAGAAGTTCTTGGGCCGACAATGTGTGTTTTTGAACGATTGAATGGTTTATATCGTTTTCAAATTCTTGTAAAAAATCGAATGCAAGAAAAAGGACATGATTTTATTTCAAGATTTTTGCATCAAATTGTGTTGCCAAAAGATATAAAACTTACAGTTGACGTTGATCCGATAGATATTTTGTAATTATCTGATAAAGAAACTTGGTTTAACAATTACAGACTTACACATTGAATCACCAGTAGCCGTTATGCAAGCGTTTTCTGCTTCTGCTGTGGGTCCTGAGTCTGTGCAAATTCCCGTACTGTCAAATGGGTGTCCAGACGAGTAAGTTCCAGTTAGATTAGCGTAGCATCTTGAATATACAATTGGATCGGTAATATTATCATAAATTACGTAGTTTCCATTTGGGTCGCTTAAATCTTTCTCAAGTTTTTTTGCTTTTATATACTCTTTAGGAAAACCTGATTTATAATCAGGCAATACTGTACCATCACGATACATTCTAAATGCAAAAACATCTTTGTTTAATTTGTCTGGACCATTTTGTCTGTCATTGTTGTTAGTCATTTTCCCGTTGATATCAACATAGATTAAAAAGTAATCTTTATTTTTTTCCCATATTTTTTTCCAGTATTTTGGAGCACTACTATTATCTCCGCAATCTATGTATCTTTTTAACCCAAATAGTCTTGTCTCGTTTGGAAGTTTAACTATTGATTCTGTAGCATTGTTACCGAAAAGATCTGAATAGTCGTCATTTAGATCCTCACAAGTATATGTTGAAGTCAAATTACGTTCATTTGTATAATTATTGATGTTAATGATATTTGTACGGATGGTTGTTTGATTACGCACATCAAAATATAAGTTTTGATTTAGGTAAATCACTTGCCCATTTGGTAAATATAATTGAGGAGTATATTCTGAAAAACTTGCAGGATATCTTGTATTTATTAGTGTTGCATCACAATTTGCACCTGCTGAAGATAGGTTAAATGTTCTGGAAAGCCTTTGGCATAAGCCACTTTGTAAGTACTTAAATTGATCTTGGCGGGTTGCCGATAGTGATGAGTATGCAGTATTTGTTGTCAACCCTGTATCAACTGCGTTGTTATTTTCTGTTGAACGATATACAATTTTTGGTAAGCTATTACTTATTCCAGGGTAGCTTGTTGTTGTATAATCCGGACAGATGTTGTTAACTCTTGCTTGAACACAGGTGTGTACATCTGTAGTAAAGTCAATATGAGTCTCGGCAGCAATGGTTTTTCCTGCACTTTCTAATGCCATAAATGCTGAATATAATTTAATTTTTTTCATATATTCATTTTTTGGACCAGTAAGACTTACGCAAGCACCTGTTACAATACCGATAATTGTAAAAATCATCATTATTTCAATAAGTGATACTGCCGCTATATGAAATCTTTTTTTATTTTTCATTCTTGATTAACTCCAAGCATTCATTGTAAGTACTTACTGTTTTTATACCACATCTTTTGTTTATTGACACGTTTGTAACATTAAGTAGAGTAACATTTTCTTCTACCGCATAAATTGTTATTCCTTGTTTTATGGCTTCAAATACAGGTATAGAGCCTAAACAATTTGACGGCATTACTAAATAATCTACATTTTTTATTGAGATTTGTCCTTTTTGAGTGATTTTTGGAGCTTGGCTTAATCCAAGTAAAATACATGGTAAAAATGTTGGTGTAATGTATTCTGATGAAGCTTTTGGATTTACAATCTTTGTTGAGATTGTGCAGTCGCAAAATGCTGGTGAATGTACGCAAGGAACATTTAATTCTTTTGTTATGTAGTGTGAAATTATTGCTTCTACTCCGCCAACAGGGTCAACGCCGTTTCCATTTTCATAGTCTTCGTTTTCTTCATCTTTAAAAAGGCAAACTACTCCGATAGCTTCACAACCTTTATTTTTTAAGTTTGTGGCACTTTTCAAAAGTGTTTGTATATTTTTTACATATCCTGTTGAAATTCCACTTTTATCAATGTAAAAATCTACGCCCACGTCTTCTTCTGTTATTTCATAGTCGCTAATATTAAGTCCATAAACAGTTTTTACGGCATTAATTGTGTTTATGTGTATGTTTAAAACATCTTGAGGAATGCCTTTATCAAAAACAATTCCGATTCTATTGTGGTTTGATGGAGTTAATGTTAATTCATTTTTGAAAAATTTATCAATTGCGTAACCTTCAACATAAAACATGTCAGAATTTATTCCTGAAAATCCGCCAGCGTTAACGACGTTTGGGTTAACAATGAGCTTTCCTAACTTTGTAAATTCTCTTGCATAATTACTAGCATCTCCGGCATAACCGCCAATAGATGCACCAACTCCTGTCGGAACTATGAAAACTCCTAATTTTTCGCCATTAAATGTCATAATTTAATTATATAACAAAAAAGAGGCTTTCGCCTCTTTTTTGTTTGATATCTTTTTTATTATTGAGCACCGTATTGGTGTGCTTTTGCAATATTTGATTGTAATGCAGATTGCCAAGATTCAATATAGCCACTTAATAAACTAATTTGAGTGTTACAATTGCTTTCTTTTTGTTGAAGTTCATCTTCCCAAGCTGCAATTTCTGCTAATTGATTATTGTATTCATCATCTAATGCATCAATTTGAGCTTCGTAATCGGGATCATCTTTATCTAAACCTGATTTTACTTCTTCGAAAGCTTCTGATACTTCACCCATTTGCTTTGTAGCACTTGCTAAATCGTTTGAAATTTGCATTAATTCAAACTCTTTATCGCACTTTTGCATTTTATATGCTAAAAGCATTGTTTGTATACCTGCGTATGCCATATCGACCTCTAACTTTCTAAAGTTCTACATCATACCTTACATTATTATTAAAACTTTTGGAATGCTCTGATTTCAGATTTGTCTTTTTTTGTTACAAATCGTTACATAAAATACATATTACCTATTTGACTATATAAATCAATTTATTCTTGTAATACAATATATATACAATGAGGTAAGTTTATGAAGAAAATATTTGTTTTATTAACTGTTTTGTGTTGTGCAAATGTGGTTTTTGCAAACGATTTTAAGACTTTTTATGATAACGGTCAAAATTATTTGAATTCTTCTCAATATTCAAATGCAATTACCGAATTTAAAAAAGCTTTAAGAATTAATTATTTAGATAATTCTGCTAGAATTGGGCTTATAAATTCTTATTTAGCTCGTGCAACATCATACCTTACATTATTATTAAAACTTTTGGAATGCTCTGATTTCAGATTTGTCTTTTTTTGTTACAAATCGTTACATAAAATACATATTACCTATTTGACTATATAAATCAATTTATTCTTGTAATACAATATATATACAATGAGGTAAGTTTATGAAGAAAATATTTGTTTTATTAACTGTTTTGTGTTGTGCAAATGTGGTTTTTGCAAACGATTTTAAGACTTTTTATGATAACGGTCAAAATTATTTGAATTCTTCTCAATATTCAAATGCAATTACCGAATTTAAAAAAGCTTTAAGAATTAATTATTTAGATAATTCTGCTAGAATTGGGCTTATAAATTCTTATTTAGCTCGTGCAACTTATTATGCGAATAATGAAAATGATTATGACAAGGCATCTAATGATTTTAGAGCTGCATTATTTTATTTAAAGTATTATCCTGAAGAAAAAGATGTTTTGCCGTCAACAGGTGCAATTCAAACGACTCTTGATAATTTAGAACAATGTATGAATTCTTTAGGTCAATCAAAAGCACCTCAAGAAAGATATAACAGAGCTTCTGTATTGAGAAAAAATGGTAATTTACCTGCAGCAGGTTATGAATTTTTTATGGCTGCTGAAGTAGGTGATAATAATATCAAAAAACATTCATATTCAAATATCGGTGATATTATGTCTGTTCTTGACAATAATAAAAAAGCTGTTAAATATTATCGTCAATCAGTTGCAATTGACCCTAACAATGTAGCATTAAGACTAAAATATGCAAGAATTTTAGATAAATTGGGACAAGATGATTTAGCTGTTCAAGAATATAATGAAATTCTAAAAAATAGTGCAAATAATCAAGAAGTTTTATATGCGTTAGAAAAAATTTATACAAAGAAACTTGCATCTTCACCAAATAGTGCAGAATTAAATGCAAATCTAGGTGCAATTTTACAAAGAGAGAAAAAATATGATGCAGCGTTAACTTATTATAAAGCTGCTGAATCAATTGACCCATCAAGCGTTAATACAAGATTAAATTTAGGTACTTTGTATCAACAGAAAAAAGATTACAATAGTGCTTTATCAGCATATAATTCAATTTTAACTTTGTATCCTGATAATTTGCAAGCAAATTTATACAGAGCTCAAGTTTTATCTGAATTAGGTGAAAAAGAAGAGGCAATAAAAGCATATAGAAAAGTTCTTGAAATTGAACCTACCTCAACACAAGCAAAGCGTAATTTGATTATGCTGTTAAAAGATACAATGACTCCAAACGAGTTGTTAACCTCTTTAAGTGCAGATGCAAATATTGATAAAACTTCTGTACAAGCTATGTATGAATATGCAAAAGATCTTCACGAAGATAAAAAATACGATGATGCTATAAAATATTATCTTGAAGTCTTGAAATTTGACACAAATAACCCTGAAGTTTATACAAATTTATCTTTAGCTTATGCGGATAAAAACGATTTTGATAATGCTCGTAAATACATTAACGGTGCAAAAATGAGATTTCAAAATGAACCTTCTGTAAAATCAGCTTATGAAAAAATTAATAATATGTTTGCAGATGCAAAATATGAGGAAGCTCATAAGTTTTATGTAAACAGTGAATATCAAAAAGCTTTAGATATTTATTTGACAATTTATCCGCCTACAAAAGATGTTCTGATTGCAATGGCTGCTTGTTATAAAGGGTTAAATAATATTGATAAATCTATTGAATATTATAAAAAAGCTTTTGAATTAGATAAAAAAGATTCTGAAATAGCTTATTATATTGGTGTTTTATATGCTGAAAAAGAAAATTGGACATCTGCAAAAATATATCTTCAACAGTCTATCAAACTTGATCCTAAAAATGTTAACGCAGAAGATTTATTAGCGACTGTTATTGAACAAAATAATGTTTTGTTAATCAACAAAGTCATTGATTTGTATAACGCAAAATCTTATGACCAAGCGTTAAAAGTTATAAGTCAAATTTTGACAGAGGATACAAAAAACGCTTATGCTTATTATTATCGTGGATTGATTTATGACGCACAAGAAAAACCAATGTCTGCAATTCCTGAATATAAAAAGGCTGTTCAATATAATCCTGAATTAGTTATTTCTGATTACTTGATTGCAACAGCTTATGATTCGTTAGGACAATATTCAAATGCGTATACTTATTATAAAAAATTCGTAAATAATTCAAAAAATAACGATGATTATAAAAAATATGCTCAAACTAGACTTGTAGATTTAAAAGCGTATGGTAATTAATTTGTATTTGAACTATGAAAAATAATTCAAAAAATTTAATTTTCAAAAGAGTTTCTCTAGCACCAATGGCTGGAATTACAGATTTGGTGCTAAGGGATTTAGTGCGTGAATATTCAAAAACTTGCTTAATTACAACTGAAATGATAAGTTCTGAGGGATTAAACAATGTACATGATTGTGCAATTATTAGAAAATCTGATACGGATTCTCCGATAGCTTATCAAATTTCCGGTCATAAACCGGAATTAATGGCAAAAGCTGCTAAATTTTTAGAAAGCAGAGCTGATATTATTGATATTAATATGGGGTGTCCGGTAAAAAAAGTTGTTTGTGGAAACGACGGTTCAGCTTTAATGAAAACTCCGGAACTTGCTCAAGATATTGTAAGAGCAGTGAAAGAGTCGGTTAGTATTCCTGTAAGTGTTAAATTTCGTTTGGGGTATACTGCTGAAACAATGAATTATGTTGAATTTGGTCAACAAATGCAAGATGCTGGAGCCGAATTTATTACAATCCACGCAAGAACAAGAGCGCAAATGTATTCTGGTACTGCGGATTGGACTAAAATTAAAGATTTAAAATCTGCGGTCGATGTTCCTGTTTTTGCAAATGGTGATGTCATTTCAATTGAAACGGCTGAAAAATGCTTAGAATTATCAAATGCAGATGGAATTGCAATCGGTAGAGGTGTTTTAGGCGATGTTACTTTGCCTTATAGGGTAGAACATTTCTTAGAAACAGGTGAACGTTTAAAACCACCGACTTTTGATGAAAAATTAGATACATTAACAAGACATTTAGAGGCTGAAATTTCATTAAGAGGCGAAGATGTCGGTATAAAATGTATAAGAAAATTGTATGGTTATTATATTTCAGGTGTTAGAAATGCTGCAAAATATAGAGCCGAATTAGTTAGAATTGACGACTATGGCGAAATGCTAAAGGCTTTAAAACAAATTAGGCTTGAGGCTCGTCGTCAGGCTCTATCGGAAGTGTAACTATAAACTCTGCACCTTTATCTTTTTCGCTTTGAACTTTTATTGAGCCTTTGTGCATTTTTACCAATTGCATTGTAATTGTTAAGCCTAAACCTGTTGAGGTTTCTTTTTTATAAAATGCATCTTCAAGTTGTACAAATTTTTGGAATACTTTTTTATGGTATTTTTTATCAATCCCAATACCGTTGTCTTTTACGCTAATTTTTATTTTTTTCGCTGTATTTGTTACTGTTATATCAATTTTACCGTCTTGTGGTGTGTATTTTATCGCATTACTAATAAGATTGTATAAGATTTGTTGGATTTTTTGATAATCTGCGTAAATATCAATGTCATTTTCAATATTATGAGTTAGTGTTATATTTTTATTTTTAACTAGTGGCATTAGTAAATTTGAGGTTTCAATAATTGGTCTTGAAATTTCAAAATAACGTTTTACAAGTTTTATTGCATTTGCTTCAATTTTAGTAATATCAAGAATTTCGTTCACCATTCCTAAAAGTTGAATTCCTGAAACTTGAATATCGTTAACAAATTCCATTTGTTTTTCACTTAATGGACCATATGCTTGAGCTTTCAAAATATCCGAAAAACCAATAATAGCGTTTAGTGGAGTTCTTAATTCGTGCGAAACACTTGCTAAAAACTCGTTTTTTACTTTGTCAGCTACTAATATTTTTTTGTTTTGTGCTTTTATTGTTTTGTACGCACTTTGTGTTTCTTCAACGGCATTTTTAAGTGCTTTTAGTTGAATTTTGAATACATTCGATAATTCCAAATCTTTTATTTTATAAGATAAAATGCTTGAAATTGTTTCAATATCAGTAATCTTTTCGTTTGTATAACTTTTATTATCGGCAAGAAGTATAAAACCGAAAATCGTTTGTCTAATGTTTAATTTTGCTAGTAAATAACTTTTATTTTTAAGTTCTAAAAGTTTTATTAAATCTGAATTTTTATCTAAAATTTCTGATTTATTTAAGAATAATCTTTTAGCTAAAAATGAAGATATATCG
>CAZKJV010000011.1:0-21003 GCA_964553175.1 uncultured Muribaculaceae bacterium
CATAAAAATAAACAAAAACGGATTTATATAAATCCGTTTTTGTTTTAATTATTATAAGTTTTTGAATTATTTATGTTGAGCTGGGTTATATGTGCTTTTCAAATATAATTCTCTAACTTGTTTGTAATCAGCTTCTGCAGGTGCATCACTCATCAAGTCTTTTGCTGCTGAGTTTTTAGGGAATGCAATTACGTCACGGATAGAATCAGTTCTTGCTAATAAAGCAATCATTCTGTCTAAACCGATAGCCAAACCTGCGTGAGGTGGAGTACCGTATTGTAAAGCGTTAACCATAAATCCGAATTTAGCTTGAGCTTCTTCTTCTGTTAAACCTAACGCTTTAAAGATTTTCTTTTGAACTTCCGGTGAGTGAATTCTTACAGAACCACCGCCTAATTCAGTACCGTTATAAACGATGTCATAAGCAACTGATTTAACGTGTCCTAAATCACCACTATCAAGTTTGTCTAAATCTTCTAAGCAAGGTGATGTGAATGGGTGGTGCATTGCCATAAATCGTTGTTCTTCGTCTGACCATTCAAACATTGGGAAGTCTACAACCCATAACAAAGCGTGTTTTGATTCGTCAATCAAGTTTAACGATTTACCGAAGTGAAGTCTTAATCTGCCCATAATATCATAAACAGTTTTTGGTCTGTCAGCTACGAAGAAAATAATATCTCCGTCTTGTGCTTGAGCTCTGTCTTTGATTTGTTGAGCTTGTTCTTCTGTAACGAATTTCAATACAGGTGATTTTGCAGTACCGTCTTCGTTATAAATGATATTTGCTAATGCTTTTGCACCGAATGAAACTGCTAATTTTGTGATATCATCAAGTTCTTTTCTTGAGTATTTAGCACCGCCTGGGATTCTTATACCACGAACGATACCGCCTGCTTCAAGAGTTTTCTTAACGATTTCAAATTCTGATTGTAAAATAATATCGCCGATATCAAATAATTCTAAGCCAAAACGAGTATCCGGTTTGTCAGAACCAAATCTGTCCATAGCTTCTTGCCAAGGCATTTGAATAAATGGAGGTTTAACCTCAACGCCTGCAGCTTTAAAGCCTTCTACAATCAACCCTTCAACAAGTTCAATAATATTTTGTTGTTCAACAAATGACATTTCAATATCGATTTGAGTAAATTCAGGTTGTCTGTCTGCACGTAAGTCTTCATCACGGAAGCATTTTGCAATTTGATAATATCTTTCAACACCGCCAACCATTAATAATTGTTTAAAGATTTGAGGTGATTGTGGTAATGCGTACCATTTTCCAGGTTGTACACGAGATGGAACTAAGTAATCTCTAGCACCTTCCGGAGTTGTTTTGATTAAGATTGGTGTTTCAACTTCTAAAAAGTCGTTGTTGTTCATGTAGTTTCTAACAGCTTGAACAACATCGTGTCTTAATTTTAATTTGCTGTACATTTGTGGACGACGAATGTCTAAATAACGATATTTTAATCTTACGTCTTCTGAAACATTTTCATCATCTAAAACAAATGGAACAGGTTTTGCTTCAGATAAAATTTCTACAAATTCAGGATAAATTTCAACTTGTCCAGTTGGTAATTTTTCATTATAAGTTTCTTCAGGACGTCTTGAAACTTTACCTTTGATTGTAATTACATATTCATTTCTAATTTTTTCAAATATTTTATGGATTTCAGGATTTTTTTGAGGGTCTGAAACTAATTGGAAAAATCCAGTTCTATCTCTCAATTCAATAAAAATCATACCGCCTAAATCACGAACGCAATCAACCCAACCAGAAAGTGTAACTTCTTGGTCAAGATTTGATAAATTAAGTTCGCCACAATTGTTTGTTTTCATTCTTAATTGCATAAACTTTATTCCTTCTTTTTAAATACAAATTAATTTTAGCAAAAACAAAATAAATTGTGTATAAGATTTTAAATTATATCTAAACTTTTTAAAATATTTGCTAAAAAAGAGAAGATATTAAATCTTCTCTTTTTTGTTTTTCTGTTCTTATTGAAATTTACAGATATTTGATTGTTTCGTTGTACATAATTTCATTAAATTGCATATCGGTTGTAATATTCGGATATGTTTCCATGAATTTGTCAACGTCTAATAACGCAACATATTCGTCTAATTGTTCAATAACAATCGGATAATCATTTGCTTTTTTCAATTTTTCAATGTATTCAAGAATTTTTGTTTTTATAGTGTCTTTGTCATAAGCGTTTCTTACTGTTTCTGACTTTGTCATTTCGTCAGTTTCTTTTTTCTCTGGAACTTTTTTTGCTTGTTCTTCTTTTTTTGCAGTTTCTTGTGTTTTTTCGGTTTTTGAAACGGCTTGAGTTGCTGTCGTTACTGTTGCTCCGTTAACACTGTTTATTGAATTGACCATAGGCGACCCTCCTCTCTTAAAGTGGCATTTTTATTAACGACAAGTTTTTATAAAAACTTTAATTTTTTCTTTAAAATAAAAAGTTTTGTAAAGTTCTTTTTTTTGCTATAATCAAAAGTGATTTATAAAAAGATAATTATAAGGATTTAAAGAAAAAAATGGCAGAAATCAGAGAAGAATTTTTAAAACAAGCGGAGAAAATCGGTAGAAGTTGTGAAATTTTACCCGGTGGAGTTGAAGAATTAGCTCAAAAACTTCAATATGCACACGATAACAACAAACCGTTACGCATAAAATTAGGTATGGACCCAACTCGTCCGGACTTACACTTAGGTCATACCGTTGTTATGAGAAAATTACGTGAGTTTCAAAAATTAGGTCATAAAATTGTTTTGATTGTTGGTGGTGCAACTGCTATGGTTGGCGACCCTTCAGGTAAATCTGAAACTCGTCCCGCATTAACAAAAGAACAAGTTGAAGAAAATGCAAAATCTTATTTTGAACAAATTTCAAAAGTTATTGATGTTACTGATGTTGAAGTTGTAAATAATGCCGATTGGTTACATAAAATGTCATTTACCGATTTGTTAAAGCTTGCATCTCAAATTACAGTTGCTCAAATGATGACTCGTGATGATTTTGCAAAAAGATATGCCGAAGGCAGACCAATTTCTGTTCATGAATTTTTCTATCCGTTAATGCAAGCTTATGACTCTGTTGCTGTTGATTCAGATATTGAGTTTGGCGGTACTGACCAAAGATTTAACACACTTTTAGGTCGTGAAATCCAAACTGCATATGGTAGAAAATATCCTCAATTAGTAATGTTATTACCATTAATTGAGGGTACTGACGGTGTAGTTAAAATGAGTAAAACTTACCCTGAACACTGTATTTCATTGACAGACAGTCCAAATGATATGTTTGGGAAAGTTATGAGTATTCCTGATACTTTAATCGTTAAATATTACGAGCTTTTAACAGATGTTGAAAACGACGAAATCAAAAAAATTCATGATGATTTAGAAAATAATTCCGTAAATCCTCGTGATATAAAGCTTCGTTTAGCACATATTATTACTGAAGAATACAATGGAAAAGAATTGGCAGATAAAGCTCAAGAAGCGTTTATCAATGTTGTTTCAAATAAAGGTATTCCTGACGATATTCAAGAATATAATTTAGTTGAAAGCAGAAATGTTTTAGATTTACTTCTTGAGCTAAACTTTATTCAATCAAAAGGCGAAGGTAAACGATTAATTCAAGGTGGCGGAGTAAAATTCGAGGGTGAAAAAATCGCTGAACCTAATTATTTGATTGAAAAAGCAGGTATTTTACAAGCAGGGAAAAGAAAATTTGTAAAAATTGTAAGATAATATCTTTAAAAGGAATTTATTATGAAAGTTTATGAAAATGTTTTAGAATTAATCGGAAAAACTCCGATGGTAAAATATAACGATAATATTTATTTAAAATTAGAGTTTTTAAACCCATCGCATTCGATTAAAGATAGAGCATCGCTTTATATGTTAAACGAGGCTAAAAAACAAGGTCTTGTAAATAATAATACAATCATAATTGAACCTACAAGCGGTAATACAGGTATTGGACTTGCTATGTGCTGTGCGGTTATGGGCTTAAAAATTATTATTGTAATGCCTGAAAGTATGTCTATTGAAAGACAAAAACTTATTAAAGGTTATGGTGCTGAACTTGTTTTAACTCCGGCCTCTTTGGGTATGCAAGGTGCAGTTGATAAAGCTATGGAATTAAAAGAACAATATAAAAATTCCTTTATCCCTATGCAATTTTCAAATAAAGCAAATCCGCAAGCACACATTGAAACAACAGCAAAAGAAATTTTTGAAGATACAGATGGAAAAGTTGATATTTTTGTTGCGGGAATTGGCACAGGCGGAACTGCTGTCGGTATGGCAAAAGGTTTAAAAGCTATGAAGCCTGATGTAAAAGTTTTCGGAGTTGAACCTGCTGAAAGTCCATTGTTATCAACAGGAGTTGCAGGAAAACATAAAATTCAAGGTATTGGTGCAAATTTTGTTCCGGAAATTGTTGAAAGAGATGTTTTAGATGGAATAATCACAATTACAGGTGATGAGGCTATTGAAAAAGCAAAATTTTTGGCAAAAAATAAAGGCATATTAGCAGGTATTTCTTCAGGTGCAAATTTTGCAGCCGCATTGAAATTATCAAAAGAAAATCCTGATAAAATAATTGTCACTGTAATGTGTGATTTTGGTGAAAGATACTTATCTACGGAGTTATTTGAATAATGTTAGATAGAGCAATACATCATATAAAAGATGATATAAAAACAATTTATGACAAAGACCCTGCTGCAAGAAATATTTTTGAAGTAATTTTTTGCTATCCAGGGTTGCACGCTCTTCTTGCACATAGATTTTCACATAAATTGTATAAAATGGGCGTTCCTTTTTTGCCTCGTTTTATTTCGTTTATAATGAGAATTTTAACAGGAATTGAAATTCACCCCGGTGCAAAAATTGGTGATAGATTTTTTATTGACCACGGTGAGGGTGTTGTTATCGGTGAAACAACAATTATCGGTAATGATGTGTTGATTTATCAACAAGTAACTTTAGGTGGTACAGGAAAAGATTTGGGAAAACGTCACCCGACGGTTGGTGATGGAGTTATTATCGGTGCCGGAGCAAAAGTTTTGGGTAATATTACAATCGGAAATCATAGTAGAATTGGTGCAGGTTCGGTTGTAATTGATGATGTTCCGGAACACGCAACAGTTGTAGGTATCCCAGGGAAAATTGTTATTCAAAAATATTATGATGATAATGGAACTTTAATGCATAACAGAATTCCTGACCCTGTAATGTGTAAAATAAATAGAATGACATACGAAATCAAAGAATTACAAGAAAAAACAGGAATAAATCATTCAACCTACCAAAAAGAAGAAGGTTGCGAGTAAAAAATGAGTATTTTATATGAAATTATACAAGAATTCTCAAATTATAATGGGATTGAAGCTGTTGTTTTAAGTGGTTCTTCGTCTTATAGTAGTGATGATAAATTGTCCGATTGGGATATTTATATTTATTCAAAAGACGGCGTAGATGTTGATTTTAGAACTAAAATTGCAGAAAAATTTTCTAACGAATTTGAAGTAAATAATCAATTTTTTGAAAACGGTGATGAATGGTTATTAAAAGATAAATCAAAAATTGTTGATATAATGTATCGTCGTTGTTGTGATATTGAGGCTTCTGTTGATTGGACTTGGCACAAATTTGGTGCTTGTGTCGGTTATTCAACTTGTTTTATTTTTAATATTAAAAATTCAAAAATTTTATATGATAAAAATGGTTGGTTTAAATCATTACAAGATAGCGTAAGCGGTGAGTATCCTGAAAAATTGGCAGAAAATATTATTGCAAAAAATTTGCCATTATTAAAAATTAAAAAGTTTTCATCATTTATTGAGCAATATAAAAAAGCAATCCAAAGAAATGATAAAATTAGTGAAAATCATAGGCTTACGGCATTTTTAGCAAGTTATTTTGATGTTCTGTTTGCAAAAAATAGAGTTTTGCACTGTGGCGAAAAAAGATTATTAAATTTTGCACTTGATAATTGTAAAGTTTTGCCTAAAAACTTTAAAGAAGATACGACGGGTTTATTTGAAACAAATGAACAAGGCGAACAAAATGAACAAAACAAACATGAAATAAAAATAAAAATTTTAAATTCGTTAGCTGATAATTTAAAAGAAATTATCTAAATAATAGGGAGAAAAAATGAAAAAATTAATGACAATAGCATTGTTAATGGCAATGATAATCTTTACGGCACCTGCATTTGCGGGTACACACGGTAAAGACGGAAAAATTTCAGGTAGAAGTGTTGGGGCTTGTGCTTGTTCACTTTTATTATGGCCTGGAATAGGTCAAGCTATCAATGATCAAAGCACTGAAAAAATGGTTACACATGCAGTGTTAGGTTTAACTGGAATTTTTAGATTTTGGTCAGCTTATGACGCATTATTTGACCGTCAAGGCGGTGTTTGGCATAATAGAATTTAATTGATTTGTTTGCATAAACTTTAAATTTTTGTATAATAAAACTATGAAACAAAGTTCTTTATTTGACGCCATAGCTCCTATAATGATTGGACCTTCCAGTTCTCACACTGCAGGTGCAGTTCGTTTGGGCTTGTTGGCTAAAAATATTTATCACGATGAAATAAAAAAAATAACTTTTAGATTATATAATTCATATGCTCAAACAGGTTTTGGACACGGTACGGATAAAGGTTTGTTAGCCGGAGTTTTAGGTTTTGGTGTTGATGATATAAGAATAAAAGATATTTTTAATCTTCCGGAAGCTAAAAATATTAATTATGATTTTGAGTATAAAGAAGATTTTAATCGACACCCAAACGCAGTTGATTTTATTTTTGAAGATAAAAACGGTAAATATATGATTATTTGCGGTGATTCTGTTGGTGCAGGCAATGTCAGAATTACAAAAATTAATGATTTTTCTGTCAATATTGCAGGTGATTATAATTCTTTGATTTTGAATTATAAAGATACGACAGGCATGATTTCAAAAGTGACGGGTATTATTCAAAATTATCAAATAAATATTGCGACATTAATTTGCGAAAGAAGTGCAAAAGGCGAATTAGCATCTATGTGTATTTGTTTAGACGGAGAAATAGATGATAGCATAATTGAAAATATTGAAGCAATACCTGATATTTATTTTGTAAGACGTGTAGAAAAATTAGAAAGTTAGGTAATGACAAGAGAAATAAGAACTTTTAAAGATTTGGTTATTGCTTGCTCAAATCAACATAAATCAATTTATGAGATTTTTCAAGAAAGAGAAGCTCTACTTCAAGAAATTACGGTTGAAGAAGTTAGATTACGTGTAAAAAAATCTCTTGATGCGATGAAAGAAGCGATTAAAAAAGGGCTTAATTCAACTGAAAAATCAATCAGCAAACAATGCGGAACTGATTGTGTAACTTTGAAAGAAAGATTTGAAAAACATTCTGCAATTTTTGGAAGATCTTTTGAAAAAATTACAACTTACGCACTTGCAACAAGTGAAGAAAATTTGCGAATGGGTAAAATAGTTGCTTGTCCTACGGCGGGTTCTTGCGGTATTGTGCCATCTGTTTTGATTGGTATAAGTGAAGAATATAATTTTGATGAAGAAACTCAAATAAACGCTTTAATTACGGCAGGTGCAATTGCAACAATAGTTTCTTATAAGGTTGCCTTAGCAGGTGCAGTTGCAGGGTGTCAAGCGGAATGTGGCGTTGCGTGTGCAATGAGTGCAGGATTACTTACCCAAATGTTTGGTGGTACTGTAAATCAAATTATTGATGCGGTTGCATTGGCTTTAAAAAATATTATGGGTTTAACTTGTGACCCTGTTGCAGGTTTGGTTGAAATTCCTTGTGTAAAACGTAATCCGTTTTTGGCTGTAAACGCTGTTACTGCTTACGAATTGGCAATTTCTGATGTAAAAAGTAAAATTCCTGTTGATGAAGTTGTTGATGCAATGATGCAAACAGGTGAATTGATGTCGCCGATGTTAAAAGAAAGTTCGCAAGCAGGACTTGCAAAAACAAAAACTGCTATAAAAATTGAAAAAGAATTAAAAGAACAGTATAAAAAATAAACGAAAAATAAAAACAAGAGATAAAAAATAAAAAAAGAAAAGAAAAAAGGACGAAAAAATGATTTTAGATTTTAAACAAACATTCAAAGAAGTATTCCAATTAAAATATTTTTGGATTTATCTTTTTATTTATACAGTATTAGCTACTGTTAGTTATATTTTTAGTACTTTAAAAGCTTTTCCGCATAATGAAATTATTTCCAATATATTTTCAATTTGTACTTATATTCCAATTGCTTATCTTTTGGTAATGATACATAATTTATTGAATAAAAATGAGTTAAATAATGATGAAAATTTTGTTCAAAATCTTTGCAAGGTAACAAAAACATCAGTAAAAGCTTTCTATGCAATGTTTTTAAATACATTAATAGTTTTTCTTTTTGATTTTGTCTTTATTTTGATACTTGTTGGAATCGCAAAGGTATTAGTAATAGATATACCTAAAGCAGTACTTTATATTCCAATTGCATTGGTGATTTTATTATCAGCTTTAGTGATGTTATTCATTACAAAATTATTAGGTGTAGCTTTTTCAAAAAACTTTGCGATAAAAGATACTTTAAAATGGATAACTGTTGCAAAAATTTTCTTTAAAAAAGGATTTGCAAAAAAAACTTGGATTATATTTGGATTTTATGTTTCAATTTGTTTGGCATTAGTTTGTCTTTTATTTGGGGCTTTATTCTTGTTCAATCTAACAATTGTTTATTTCGCAAAAACTCTTTTGGCAAATCATTATGTTTTAATGTCATTTTTACTTAATTTATCAAATGTAATTGTTCCATTTTTAGGAGCAATGGCATATTTTATACTTTCTGCCGTAACTTATAATTTATTTGCAAAAATTTATGATGAAAGTATGAGTGTAAAGGAATAATTTTTAATGGATTTATCAGAAGTAAAAAAAAGAATAGAAAAAAATAAGGAGTGTCTTTGACATTTTCAGTTTGAAAAAAGAATTGACAGAGTTAGAGCAAAAACTTCAATCTCCTGAGGTTTGGGCAAATCAAAAATTAGCAAGTGATTTAGGTCAAAAAACAAGAGAAATAAAAGAAAATTTAGAAAAAATAGAGTATTGGGAAAATACTGTTTCTGATATTGAAGTCGCTTTAGAAATTTGTGATGAAGAATTGATTTTTGAAGCTGAAAAAACTTTTGAACAATTAAAAACAAATTTAGATAAATTTGATGTACAAATGATGCTTTCAGGTGAATATGATGAGGCTGACGCAATGTTAACCGTAAATGCAGGTGCAGGCGGAACAGATGCACAGGATTGGGCTGAAATGCTTTTAAGAATGTATTCACGTTGGGCAGAAGCTCATAATTGGAAAGTTGATTTGCTAGATAAATCAGAGGGCGATGAAGCTGGAATAAAATCTGCAACTATAAAAATTACGGGCAAATTTGCGTTTGGTTATGCAAAAGCAGAAAGAGGAGTTCACAGATTAGTAAGAATTTCTCCATTTAATGCAAATGGCAAACGACAAACAAGTTTTGCAAGTTGTGAAGTTTCTCCGATAATTGAAGATTATGAAAAAGAAATTGTTATTCCGCCTGAAGATATTGAGTTAGACACTATGCGCTCGGGTGGTGCAGGCGGTCAAAACGTTAATAAAGTTGAAACTGCGGTAAGAATTTTACACAAACCGACAGGAATTGTCATAAAATGTCAGCAAGAACGTTCTCAATTACAAAACAGAACAATTGCAATGCAAATGTTGGCGGCAAAATTGCTTGCTATTCGTCAACAAGAACATGAAAAAAAATTAGCAGAATTAAAAGGACAAAATTTTGATATAAATTTTGGCTCTCAAATTCGTTCCTATGTTTTTCACCCATATAAAATGGTTAAAGACCATAGAACAGGTTTTGAAGTTGGAAACGTTGAAAGTGTTATGAACGGTGATTTAGACGGATTTATTGAAAGTTATTTAAAACAATAGTTCCACAAAATCATTAAATAAAATAAGAAATAAACATTAAAATCTAAAATCTCGTTCGTTATTTTCAATTTTTTCTAAAATTTGAACTAATTTTTCTTTTATTTTTTCGTTTTCTACTGTTTGAACTTCTTGTTCAATAGTTTTTTCGCCTGTTTGTTTTGTTTTTTCAGACGCATAATCTTCTAAATATTCTTTTAAAGTTATAATTGCATTTGGGTGACAGCAATTTTGAATTTGTTTTGATTTACAAATTTCCATAAAATGTTCACCTGTTCTGCCTTCTCTATAACATGCAGTGCAAAAACTTGGTAAATATCCAATTTCCATTAACCAGTTTATAACTTCGTCAAGTGGTCTATTGTCAACTACATCAAATTGAGAAGAGTCTTCTTCAGTGTAATCTTGTTCATCATAACCGCCAACGGAAGTTTTAGAACCGCCTGAAATTTGAGAAACACCTAAATGCAAAACTCTTTCTCTAACTTCTTTTGATTCTCTTGTAGAAATAATCATTCCTGTATATGGTACGGCAATTCTAATACAAGCAATAATTTTGCAGAAAGTATCATCATCAATACCATTGTCAAACGCTGATGGGTCAATATCGTCGGCGTGTCTTATTCTTGGAACACTTATTGTGTGTGGACCAACATTATGCACAGCTTCTAAATGTTCTGCGTGCATTAATAATCCTGCAAATTCGTATTTATAACGTTCTAAACCGAATAAAACGCCCAAACCAACATCATCAATTCCACCTTCCATAGCTCTGTCCATTGCTTCTGTGTGGTAATTATAGTTATGTTTTGGACCTGTTGGGTGAAGCTTTTCATAACTTTCTTTATGGTAAGTTTCTTGGAATAAAATATATGTTCCAATACCTGCTTCGTGTAATTTTCTATAATTTTCAACAGTTGTAGCTGCAATATTCACGTTAACACGACGAATTGCACCATTTTTATGTTTTATTCCGTAAATTGTTTTTATACTTTCAAGAATATATTCAATAGGGTTATTTACAGGGTCTTCACCTGTTTCAAGTGCAAGACGTTTGTGTCCCATATCTTGTAACGCAATAACTTCGCGTTCAATTTCTTCTTGAGTCATTTTTTTACGTGGAATGTGAGTGTTTTTTGCATGATATGGACAGTAAACACAGCCATTTACACAATAATTTGACAAGTATAATGGTGCGAACATTACAATTCTATTTCCGTAAAAATCTTTTTTTATTTGCTCTGCAAGTTTAAATATTTTTTGATTTTTTTCCTCGTCTTCGCACGCAAGAAGAACACTGGCTTCTCTATGTGACAAACCTTTTCTTTCTTCTGCTTTTTTAATTATTTCATCAACTAATTCAAGATTAGTTTTATTTTTTTCTGCGTATTCTAAAGTATCTAAAATTTCTTCGTGATTGATAAATTCTTCTGCTTTTAATGAATTTTTATTGTACATTTTATTTCCTCTTATTATAATGATACAACTAAAATACGAAATAAACTACATTTTTAAAACTATTGAAAAATCGCATTTTTTGTACTACCATTTTCGTATGGCTAAGATAATTACAGTACAAAAAGGGACAAAAGATATTCTCCCTACGGAAATTGACAGTTGGCATTTTATTGAAGATGTCGCAAATAAAGTTTTTTCAAATGCGGGTTATAAAGAAATAAGAACTCCGATTTTTGAAGCGACAGAACTTTTTGCTCGTGGTGTTGGTGATACAACTGACATTGTAAATAAAGAAATGTACACTTTTGAAAAATCTGAACGTTCTTTGACACTTCGTCCAGAAAATACAGCAGGTGTTGTTCGTTCATATATTGAAAATGGAATGCACAGACTTTCTGCACCTGTAAAACTTTGGTATAAAGGTCCAATGTTTAGATACGAAAGGCCTCAAGCAGGTCGTCAAAGACAATTCCATCAAATTGGTATGGAAATGTTTGGAATTGCTCAACCTACTGCTGATGCAGAAGCAATTTCTCTTGCAGTAAATTATTTAAACGCTTTAGGCTTGAACGATTTAGATGTTGAGATTAACTCTCTTGGCTGTCCAACTTGCCGTGAAGAATATAAAACAAAATTAAAAGAAGTTTTAAAACCATATTTATCGGAACTTTGCCCAGATTGTCAAAAAAGATATGAAAAAAATCCTTTGAGATTATTGGATTGCAAAGTTGAAGAATGCAAGGAAATTTATGAAAAACCCGAAGTAAAAGAAGTTATTACATCTGATTTTGTTTGTCCTGAATGTCATGAACATTTTGAAAATGTAAAAAAATATCTTGATGTTTTGGGAATAAAATATAGCGTAAATAAACTTCTTGTAAGAGGTTTGGATTACTATAACAGAACTGTTTTTGAAATAAAATCAAACAATTTAGGTTCGCAAAATGCCGTTTGCGGTGGCGGACGTTATGATAGTTTGGTTAAAAATTTAGGTGGAGAAGACACTCCTGCCGTTGGTTTTGCAATGGGTATGGAAAGATTGATTTCACTTTTACCAGCAAAAACTTCTCAAAAATTAGACGGCTATGTTGTTTCTACAAACGTTGAAGAAACTTTGAAACTTGTAAATTATTTGCGAAAAGATAATATTAAAGTTGATTTTGATATGACAAATAAAAAATTTACTAAACAACTTGAAAAAGCCTCAAAACTTGCACGTTTTGCTTTAATTCTTGGTGAAGATGAAATAAATAACGGCACAGTTTCAGTAAAAAATCTTGAAAATTCTGAACAAGTTTCTGTAAAAATTGAAGAATTAGGGGGCATTTTAAAAAATGTCCAATAAAATCGATGATATTATTGTAGAATTAATCAAAGATTTGAAGAATGAATATTCTGATTTTAAAGGAATATATCTTTTTGGATTATTTTTAGACGGAAAAATGCACGAGGACGAAGACATCGAACTTGTTGCAATTTTTGATAATGAAAAATCAAAAGAACAAAGAGAAAATATTTGGAAAATAATTGGTAAAATTGAAGAAGATTTTGATGTTTTTGTTGATTTACACCCTCTAACAGTGAAAGAATTGAAAAAAGAAGAAGAACTTTATCAAGAAATCACAGAAGAAGGAGTATTTTTTAACGCAGAGTTATTTTAATAAACAAAATTTGCATAAAAACAAAAAAGATTAGCTTTTCGCTAATCTTTTTTGTTTTTTGTTCGTAAAATATTTTATTATTTTTTCTTTTGTGATTTGTCCGCTAATTCAGAATCCATTCTTAAAAATACAGGGTGAATATCTTCTTTTTCGATTAATTTGCCGACTTTTATGTTATCAACTTTTAAATCATCATATTTAACATTCAAATCAAAAGATAATTGTTTTGCCATATCTTGAGCGATATTAGGGCAGAATGGTTCAATTAATGAAGCAATTACACACATTACATCAAGAACAGTTGTCAAAACTTGACCGCATTCCGTCATTTTTTCTTCTTTTGCCAATGTCCAAGGTGCATTATCGGTTACATATTTGTTGGTTACGTCTACCAATTGAATAATTGCATTACCTGCTTCTGCAACTTCAAAGTTGTCAAAATGGTTTTTAACAATATCAACAGTGTTTTTAGCTGTGTTTAAAATATTTGCGTCAGTCTTAAATTCTGGTTTGATTTCTCCGTCAAAATATTTCACAAGCATTGATAAAGTTCTGTTTAACAAGTTACCCATTGAATTTGCAAGGTGTGCGTTAACTTTTTCTTTAAAATCTTCGTCAGAATAGTTACCGTCTTTTCCGCAAGGTGCTGATGTTGCCATGTAGTAACGAAGTGCGTCAGCATTTTGTAATTCAAAATTTTTCAAAATATCTTGTGGTGAAATTACGTTACCTAAAGATTTTGACATTTTTGTTTCGTCAATTGTAATCCAACCGTGAGCAAGAATATGTTTTGGTAATGGCAAATCTAATGCCATAAGGATTGCTAACCAATAAATACTATGGAATTTCAAAATATCTTTACCAATTACATGAACATCAACAGGCCAATATTTATTAAATTCTTCGCTATTATTTTCGGTATCATATCCCAAAGCTGTAATATAGTTTGAAAGTGCATCAATCCAAACATAAATAACTTGTTCAGGGTCGTCTAAAACAGGAACACCCCAAGTTACGTTTGAAATTGAACGAGAAACAGAAATATCTTGAATATCTTCCAATTGATTCAATACTTCATTTGCTCTGAAAGATGGAACGATAAAATCCGGATTATCTTTAATATGTTTTATTATTGCATTTTTGTATTTTGTTAATTTAAAGAAATAATTTTCTTCAGAAACAACTTCCGGTTTTTTCAAGTGATCAGGGCAAAGTCCGTCTTCTGTTAAATCTTTTTCATTTAAAAAGCATTCACAACCTTGGCAATACAAACCAGTGTAAGAATGTTTATAAATGTCGCCTTGTTCAACAAGTTTTTTAAAGATTTTTTGAACTGCTGATTCATGATAATCATCAGTTGTTCTAATAAATTTGTTATATTTAACATCAAGTGCATTCCAACATTCTTGAAATTTTCCTGAATTCAAATCACAAAGTTCTTTTGGTGTAATTCCTTGTGATGCAGATGTTTTTTGAATTTTTATGCCGTGTTCGTCTGTACCACTTAAGAAAAATAAATCATTTGTTCTTTTTTTGAAATGTCTTGCGATTATATCAGTTAAGATTTTTTCGTAAGCGTGTCCAATATGTGGAGCTCCGTTAACATAATCTATTGCCGTTGTTAAATAAAATTTTTCCAAGTTAATTCTCCTTAAATATTCTATTTTTCATACGCTAAACTTATTGTAAGCTCTTTACTGTTAGTTTTTACAATAGCCCAACGAAGTGGATTTATATTTTGTTTTTCTAATTCACTTTCAATATATTCCGTTGAAAGATGTTCAGTGTTCGGAATTGAAATTAATTCTGATGTTATCATTTATTTTTATACCTATTTTTATTCTACTGTTACTGATTTTGCTAGGTTTCTAGGTTGGTCAACGTCTTTTCCTAAAAATTCTGCAATGTAATATGCCAATAATTGCAATGGAATAATTGCCATTATCGGTGAAATCATTTCATGTACTTGAGGAACATTTAAAACATAATCAAATAAATCTTCAAGCTTTTCATCTGTTGAATCAGTTAATGCAATCATTCTTGCATTTCTTGCTTTTGATTCTTGAGCGTTTGAAAGGATTTTTTCATAAACTTTGCCACTCATTAAAATTGATAATACAGGTAAAGTTTCGTCTAACATTGCAATAGGTCCGTGTTTTAATTCACCTGCAGGGTAACCTGTTGCATTGATGTAACTAATTTCTTTTAATTTTAAAGCACCTTCTAATGCTGTTGCATAGTTAATTCCACGAGCAATGAAGATGAAATTTTTTGAACTTGAATACATTCTTGAGCATTTTTGAATTTTTTCTTTTTTAGTCAAAAGTAATTCAATTTTTTGCGGAAGTAATAACAATTCATTTTTGATTTCTTTTAAATATTCTTCATCGCTAGAGCCTTTAATTTCAGCTAAATTAATTGCTAATGCGTAGAAAGCCATAAGTTGTGCTACATAAGATTTTGTTGCGGCAACTGAAACTTCAATACCTGCATTTACAGGGATTAAACTGTCTGCTTCTCTTGCTATTGCTGAATCAGGTCTGTTTGTGATAATTAAAATATGAGAACCTCTTGCTTTTGATTGTCTTACGGCAGTCAAAGTATCTGCTGTTTCACCTGATTGAGAAACACCGATTACAAGAGTATGTTCGTCTGTAACTGTTGTTCTGTAAATATATTCACTTGATGCTTCAACATCTACAGGAATTTTGCAAAGTTCTTCAATTATGTATTTACCAACTGTTGCTGCGTGTAAAGAAGTTCCGCAAGCTACAACTTGAATACGATTAAGATTTTTCAATGAGTCTTTGTTTAATTTTACTTCGTTAAGAGTAATTTTTTCACTTGCAGAATGTAATTTTCCTGATAAAAAGTTTCTGATTACATCTGGTTGTTCGTGAATTTCTTTTAACATAAAGTGTTTGTAACCCATTTTGCTTAAAGCAATTGGTTCCCAAGGTAACATTTCAGCTTTTAATGCTACCGGATTATTATCTTTATCAAAAAGTTCAACTTTATCTGGAGTTAATATTGCAATTTGATTATCGTCAAGATAAACTGCTTTTTTAGTATGTTCAATAATTGCAGGAACGTCAGATGCTGCAAAGTTTTCACCTTCGCCTAAACCAATTAAAAGTGGAGCATTTCTACGAGTTGCAATAATTGTGTCTGGCATATCTTGGTGAATTATACATAAAGCGTAAGCACCTTCAAGTTCTTTTGTTGCAAGTCTTACAGCTTCTTTTAAATCTTTTGTTTCTTTATATTTTTGTGCAATCAAGTGAGCAATTGTTTCCGTATCTGTTTGAGATTTGAAAACGCTACCTTTTTGTTCAAGTTGTTCTCTTAATTCTTTAAAGTTTTCAATAATACCGTTATGAACTATTGCTAATTTACCTGAATTGCTTGTATGTGGGTGAGCATTTATTTCGTTTGGAACGCCGTGAGTCGCCCAACGAATATGACCAATACCAACTCTTGCAGTTTTAACTTCGTCTTGTTTTTCTTCTAAAAGGTTTTTTAAATTTTGTAATTTGCCTTCTGCTTTATAAATTTTTGTTTGATTATCTGCTAAAACAGCGATACCCGATGAATCATATCCTCTATATTCAAGTGAACTAAGACCACCTGTTAAAACTTTAGATACTGATTTTTTTCCTACATAACCAACAATTCCACACATAATTTATATTATATAACCTTTCCATATATTCTTCTAAAATCTTTCTACATTTTATCATAAAAATTTGTGTTGCAAATACACATTGTATGCTGTAATATTTTTTTTTGAATTAGAGTAAATGGAGTTTTAAAGATGAAAAGGTTTTTATTACTTTTTTTATAATGTTTTTAGGCGTTTCAGTTAACGCTGAAGATTGGATAAGATTTAAAACTGTAAACGATGTGTTTTATAATAACAAATTGTATATAAAAAATGGTGCAACTGTTATCGGTATTGTAAATAGTGTTCATGAAAACGGATTAATCGCCGATAATGCTCAGATTGATTTTTCAGAATTTAAAGTAAAAGATGTAAATAATAAATTAGTAACAATAAAATATCCGTTGATTTTAAACAGAAAAAATTCTGTTTGTTATAATTTTGCAGATAAAGTAAAAAAATATTTTGGTGTTGCTTTTATGGGTAACGAAATTTATATTAAACCCGAAACAACAACATATAATTTAATTTTTAATAAATAAAATTATTCGTAAGTCTAAGTTTTTTCTTAAAAATGCAGTCGTTTTGTTCAATGAAATTTTTACGGTAATCTTTTAATATGGAGTTGTAAATCCTCAACTCTTTTGATTGCTCAACGCCCGCATTTGCGGGTTTTTCTTTGGCAAAAAGTATTTTTTAAAAGAAAATGTAACAAATTGTAAATATGATTAAAGGCATGGTAGCAAAAAAAAATATTATAGGCTTTGTATGAATGCAAACCAAAAGATTTGCATGTTAGCATGTTATTTTTTGGCATGTGTATAGGACAAAATTGAATATAATAAAAGGGAAACCTAATGGTAGATAATAGAGCAGCGGGATTTTACGGTATCGGCGGTTCATTTAATTTCAAAAGCGGTGATATTTCAGGCACAACGGCTGGAATGGGCGATGACAAAATGGGGCAAGGTAACGAATATTCCAGACAAAATAAACAAGAAGAAGATTCTTTAAAAGAATCAAAAATGCAATTTACGGACAGAAGTGCTCAGCTTCGTGCGACGTTGAATTCTTTAGCGATGATAAATGTAGCCGGCGTGATTAACACAAAGAAACGCCCAACACGACTCGATGATAACGAAAAAGAAGAGTCTTTTGATGAACATGAGTTCTATCTAAAGACACGAAAGAAACGTAAAGAACTTATTTTAGAAAATTCTTTAATTGATGAAGATGATATTGAAGACGAAGATTTAGATGATGAACGTGAAAAGCATTCTGAAAAAGATCTTGAAGAGAATCATCAAGAAGAATTGATTGAAGATAAAGAAGAAGTTTAAATATTTTATCTATTTTAATAGATTGTTATTCTAATCAGTGTACTTTGAAATGCGTGGGATTCGTATCTGATTTTTGAATGTTTATATGCCCATGCAACAATATTGTCAATGTTTACATGTCGCATGTTATAGTCATAAGGCATAAATAACCAATAACTACCCTTTTTTAATGTGTTTAGCATTTTTTGAATTTCATAAGGGCTTTCTGTTTTTGGTTTTAAATAAATAACCTCATTTTTTAATTTATAAAATGAATTGTAGTAGTAATAATCCGCATTTGACGCACCATTTAAGATAATTTTTTCATTTGGAGTGATATCTTGTGCCATTCTTTGCATCATATTTCTTGCAAAATCACCTTTGTTTAATCCTTTTAAATTCATAAAATTCCAACTAAAAATAGCATGCGGAATTAAAACAAAAGAAAGTAGAATTGCACCGATAACAGGTCTTTTGGTATCTGCAATTTTTATGACATAAATCAAAAACAACGGAATTAAAAATAAAACTAATCGTCTTGAAAAAGGGTAATAGTGCATAACAGATGCAACAATTACGGTTGAAAGGGTTAATATTGAGATAAATATATAAGAATATTTGTTATCTTTTAATAACAAAAATAAACCTATTATTGCAATTATCGTGATAAATTCAAATGATAAATGCGGAACATTGATAAAAAAGTAATGCAAATTTTGATTATGTAATTGAACTATATTTGAGAAATCACTTTTAACAAATTGTTCTGCCCAATAATTAATCATACCCTCAGAATTTTGAGTATAAGCATTCGCAATAAAAATATTTATATATGCAAAAACACTTACAAATATTGGCATTAATAATGATGTGAATAATGCTGGGTTTTCTTTTTTGAAACTTAGAACTAAAACACCGGCAAAAACTACAAAAGCACTTGCAAATGAAAACCACGGCAAAACCGCTAAAATTAAGCCATATTTGAAAATTTTTCTCAAACAAATTGTGTTAAAATCTATTTTTAAAAATATATAAATCGCAAGTAATGTACAAAAAACGTCAACGCTATAAGGTTTAAATTCAAAACTATAATTTATCAAAACTGGATTTGTGGCAAAAAGAAAAACCCCTGTAAGTGCGATCCATTTTGAATTTATTACTTTTCTTGCAACAAGATAGAATAACCACATTGAACCAACCCCGCACAAAAAAGGTATAGTACGAAGTGCCATATCACAACGAAATACGTGATTATAACCATCAACAAGAAAGACTAAAATTTTTGAACAAATTAAAAATAATGGCGGTGCTAATTGTAAAAATCTTAATTTTTGAAAGAATGCTAAATAATCTTTGTTTAAAACATTCCACCCTAATGCACTTTCATCAAGCCACATTGATGGATTTATCAAATACCCTTTTAATCTTAAAATTAATCCTAACAATAGAATTAATCCAAGAATTTCATAGTAAAAATATTTTTTTATAACGTTCATTACTTATTACCTTTTATATATAATATTTGTCCGGATTTTACTGAACAACCTTTTTTATAATCATATTTTAGATATGAATATCCTGAACTTGGCCAAGAAGCATATAACCATTTGTCAAATTTATTATTTTTTGGAATTGCTACATTACGAGAAGTTTTATATTGAATTATTCCATCTTTTATATCAACATTCAAATATGAAACATTTTGTAAATTTAGATACATATTATAGTACAAAAAATCGCAAACTGATAAGGTATCCACTATTATAACATCGTCTTTTTTCTGTTTTTCTGCCATTGTATAAAATAATTCTCTTGCACAAGATTCTTTAGAAAAAGGTTCAAAAATAAATTTTTTAGCAAAAAAATCAAGTGGAATTAAAAATGTTGAAAAAATTAAACAAGTTAATATTGTAATTAGTATATTCTTTTTTTCAAATAAAACATCTGCAATAAATAGTATCGGAAGTAAGATTAAAGGTAATAAAAATAATAAAAAGCGGTCATAAAACGGATAAATTTTTAAAAAACTGCATAAAATATACCCGATTAAAATAACAAGAGAAAATTTTACTAAAAAGATATGTTTTTTCTTTATTATCGAATAAATTACACCACTAAAAAATAATAAAAACGGAATTACTGCGAAATAAAAATTAAATAAATAATCAAATCCGATAAAAAATTGTATTGGAAATTCTTTTAAATTAAAAAAAGAATTTTTGAAAAAATCTGTCATAAAATTTCCGTAAAAATTTCTTACGTTCAAATAATAAAAAATTAACATGACAATTGAAAACAAAATTGGAGAAATAAATGCAAAGATTTTTTTGATGTAATTTTTGTCGAATTTTATGATAATTGTTACAAGTAGCATTCCCGTAGACACAAACGAAAACCACGGTAAAAATGCAAATAAAACACCTATTGAAAGAAGTTTTTTAAATGATAATTCCCAATTTAATTTATTAAATATGTATAAAATTAAGCATGTTGAAAATAAATCTAAAATATAAGGCTTAAATTCAATTGAAAATTTTATTGCTTGAATATTTAAACAAAATAAAATTAAACCTGTAATAATCGTAAACTTATTTTTAAAATTTTGATTTAAAATAAGCAAAAACAATATCATTGCTAAATTTCCGATTATAAACGGAAATAATCTTAAAACTAAATCACTTGCACCAAAAATTTTAGTCATTAATTTTGAAATAACTAAAAATAAAGGCGGAGCAACTTGTTGCAAATGTAAAACTCCAAAAAATTCTTTAAAATTTAAGGCTAAGACATTATAACCTAATGCACTTTCATCAAACCAAAATGAGGGGTTATCTAAAAATAATTTTAAGCGGATAGAAAATAAAGAACTGTACGAAAGAGAATATAA
>CAZKJV010000012.1:0-20921 GCA_964553175.1 uncultured Muribaculaceae bacterium
GTATAAACTTATAGAATAATTTTTAAATTTTAAAAATTATTTCGCACCGTTACCAATTTCACGTTCGTTGTCGAATTTACCAACCCTCTCACCCATAAGGTCAAATTGTTGTCCACCACCACTCCAACCGTAAAGCGGATTACATTCCCCTGTTCTCATCTTTGTACCTGCGGAAAGAGTTACATCACAAAGATATTTCGGCACTTGAGGAAGAGCAAAAGCATCTGCAATTTGTTCAGGAGTTTTGCCTTTTATATCGTCATATTTCATTACCCACGAACCATACATGCCGGAATTTTCTTTATCGTAAGTACGAACAAATTTTGTATCTTTCGTTAATTCAATTATCTGAGCGGTTTCACCATCTTTATAAGGCATATCAGTATAACCTCTTGATGCCCACTCAGCATTCGCTTGTTTTGTAGGCATCTCACCAATAACTTTATATTTCCCGTCAATTTTATATTCATTTCCGTTTTGGTTAACCGTCATTGTACGGCACAAATTCAAGCCTGCAAGAGCAATATTTCTCATTGCCTCATTGCCGTCTTTTGATATAACATCAGTTTGATTTGCAACAGAATGATTATCGGATTTTTTTACCTCCGAAGTTTTTTGTAATGATGTTACAGAACCTGAAAAACCAATTTTAGTGATATCCATATTTATATAAAAACAGGAAATTCAAAAAAATTGCTTTACATAAAATTTTTACTTAACCATTTTTGAAGATAAAATTTTACCATTTTTAGCAGAAATTTCATAATTTATTCCAAAAAAGTTTGTCGCAGAAACATTTCCATTTTCTAACAAATGCATTCCGACATACGGGCTAAATTGTTTTATATTTGGATTAAACATACTTACAGGCTGAACCAACCAAACTAAATCACCATTTTTTGTAAAACAATAAATATTTTCGTTATTATCTACGTCATTTGGAATATCAAGCAACACAAAAACTCTCAAATCAGTTTCCAAAATTTGCTCAATTTTATGCCTAAAAGGAACAGTTTTTGTCGGCAATATCAATTTATTTTCTTCAAAAGTTATATTTTCAGCCATTTTTTATATCTTTCTTATTGTGGTAACGCAACCATTTTACCATAAAGAGTCGGTCTTTTATCACCTATTAAGAAATATTGAGTTCCACCGCCGTTGCCCCAGCCTTCAAGTGGATTACATTTACCTGTATACATTTTTGCACCTGCAGGCATTTCAACCTCAACGATATATTTTGGCATTGCTGGTAAAGCGAAGAAATCTTTAATTTCAGCAGGAGTTTTTCCGACAACTTCATCATATGGCATTAACCAAGAACCTTTTGCGAATGAAGATTCATCGTTAAATACTCTTACAAATTTTGTAGGTTTATCCATTTCAATCAATTGAGATGGAGTATTTCCACCTAAGAAACCAGGTTCAGTAAATCCGAAATCTCTTGCTAAAATATCATTAATTTCATCACCTGTCATTTCTTGAAGAACAGTACTTCTAGCGGTAATATTTGCACCGTCTGTAATTGCAAGTTTTCTTTTATCTAAAATACCTTGCAATGCAGCTTTTTGTTGAGGATTTGTTACAGCATTGATTTGACGTTGCATAGCGTCTAAATCAACATTTAAGCCTTCAACGTCCATTGCAAATTGACTTTGAATACGTTTAAATGTTTTATCATCAAATTCAACAACACCAGTTTGAGAATTTGCAATAGCACTATTTAAAGTCATTCCTTTTGCTTCTGCAGTGGCTCTGGTTGTAGCAGCTCTATCTAAATTACGTTGTACAAAACCTGCTTCAACACCTGCTAAAGAGTTGTCCGCACTACCCATAAAGTTTCCGATAGCGTGAGGGCTTTGAAGATTTCCGCCTTTTGAGATGTCAACAACTTCATTTACAAGAGTAACAGAGCCAACGTGTTCTGTTGCATTTGAAATAATATCACCTTGAACGATATAATTTATAGTATTATGATTATCGGTCAAACCTTCTGTTGCATTAACAAGACTTCTTGTACCAACAGCATCAAAAGATACGCCTAAAACATCATCATATTTTGATGCAACTAATTCAGTTAACGCGCCACCCAAAGAGTGTCCGCTAACAACAATTTTAGCATCAGGATTTGCTGCTCGAACTTGTTCCATAAATGCACACGCATCATTGAATTGGTCAGGAACTTTTCCAGAAAGCATTTGATGGTCAACACGTAAATCGCCCATATCATCAGAGCCACGGAATAGAACCATTACAACGCCGTCTTTTTCAACAGCTACTGCATTGAAGCCATTGTCCGCACTTGCTTTTGCAGTTTGAGTCCAACCGTTAAAGTTAATATCTCTATCACCGTAAACCATACCAGCCATTTGACCGGCATCTTGAACAACATCTAAACGACTTTCAAGTCCCATAGCTTTTACTTTGTCATTAGATGCAAATGTACCATAAGGTCTTACGTTATCAGCTCTAGCACCGGCTCCACTTGCCATTGTAGGGTTTGCTCTAAATCTATCTTCTAAAACTACCAAACCTTGACCAAAGTCTTGACCTGCATTTTTAGAACCTAATAAATTATTTACATCTGCTACAGATTGTCTATGCGCTGACATCGGAACATCAAAATTTAAACCTCTCGCATCTGCTGAAGTTACTTCAACTCCATTTATAACAGAACGTTGTGATGGAACATTTCCAATTTGATCAGCAGATAATTCATGTCTATATCTATGATGTGCATCGGTAGTTTCACCTAACCAACCTTGGTCAACCGAGCCAAATTCTCTGGCTACAGCAGATTCATCAACATCTAAAGCTTTTCTTGTTGCACGAGCTTCAAGAACATCGCCTAAATATTCACCACCTACTGAAGATGCAACAGAGAATATTGCCGTAGATAATGAAACTTCACCAGTACGAACATATTCTAAACCACAGTCAAGAGTTAAGTCTGTCGCTGCTTGAGCGGTATAACGAACTGCTCTACCTACATTTGCACCTTTTAATAAATGAGATGTACCGCCACTTATTAATTGAGCACCGCCGTCAACTGCAGCATTTACTGCAACTTTACCATATTCACTTGCAGAATGATCTAATCCGTCAGATGCCATATCTGATGCATCAACACCGAAAGATAACGCTGTTGTGCCAACTGCAGCAATCAACAAGCCAGTAGCTGTACCGCCTGATGCAACGGCAATTACTGCTGAACCTACGATTTTTGCCGCACTCTTAACAACAGCTGCACCTGTATCTTGAGAAGCATTATAATCAGCTACTCTTTTAACAATGTCATTTCTATTACCATATGCCGTTTTATATTTACTGTCCATATCGGCTTTTAATTGTGCAACTGTTTTACCACCTGTTGCGTTTTTAGTATTTTGAGCTAATCCCTTTTTAACATCTGAATATAACTCTTTTAATGTAGCCATATTAAGAGATTTACCCTTTTCACGTAAAGTTTTCTCATATTGAGCCATATCAGCATCAGATAAGCCCAACATAGTTTTCATTTCTTTCTTGATTTCATTTACGTTACCTTTTGCAAACAAGCCGTCCATTTTTTGAGTAACATATCTTTCTGTTGCAATAGCAGTAGATGCATTTTCTAGACGTTGTTTTGCACCATCATAAGCTTCTATATTTTTTTGACTATATTCAACGCCAAAAATTTCTTTAAATTTAGCATTAAATTGACCATCACCTGCTTTGCGAGCATTTTTTAATGCATCAATATCACTTTTATATTCAGCTAAATCTTGTCTTACTTGTCTTGCGGTATTGCCTGTTGCTGACCACAAATCATTATTCCAAATGTATGAAACAGCATCTGCAACATCAGCAGCCCAACCATCTTTATCCATTTGAGCGTTAAAACTTTTTACAGCTTTGTTGTAATCACCAACCATACTATTTACAACACCAACACGAACTGCTGTTGCTTGGCGTTTTTCTTCTGCTCTTTTTTCAGCATTGATTTCAGCATCAGTTTTTATTGCTGTAATTTTTATACCTTTTTTAGGAACTTGAACATTTGGATTTAATAATAACAACTCATTAGCTCTGTCATTTATTTGTCCATTTGTCGGATTTACAACACCTTCAGATTTTAACTGTTCTTCTGCAAATTTATACCAGTTTGCATAATCTTTTTTGATAGTAACAGATTTTTGTTCTTTACCTTGTAAACGTGATGCAACTCTTTGCTCTTCTTGTGATGCATATTCTGCAATTTCAGTTTCAGCAGAATTTCTACTTCTCAAACCTCTATGATCTGCAGAAAATTCCCCTGGAACTTTAACTTCATCACCAACTAAGAAGTAAGGATTACCCTCACCATCTTTGTATACGTGTCCACGGTTTGCGTTAACAAGTTGAGATGTTGTTCTATGGAATTTTTGTCCCATTACAGGAATCGTTTCACCATTTTGAACAACCGCTATTGTATTACCGTTACCGTCATAGTTTGCAACATAAACATTCTTACCTTTTGTAATTGTTTGAGATGTTTTATGTCCTGATTCATTATATGAAGTTTCAGTAACGTTTCCATTTTTTTCAGTTACAGCTTGATATACAACATTTCCTTTGTTATATAAAGAAGTTGTTACAGTTCCATCTTGAGCAATATTTTGAGATTGAACTTTATTATGTTTTTCGTCATATTGAGTTGCATTAACACTTACAACTTCGCCATTTTTAACTTGTGCAACTGTTTCTGTATTTTGATATGTTAAAGTTTTTGTAAAATCATTTTCGCCGGTATAGCTATATTCTGTAACTTGTTGTTCATCACCAGTTCCTGTAATTTCTTTTGTAACTCTACCATTAGCAAAACCCTCAACACCAATTTCGTAAGTGTTGTCACCTTCAACTAACGTATGAGAAGTAACCGTTTTCCCGTCTTCTGCATATTGTACAGTTTCAGTAGAACCCTCTTTTGTTCTTACTGTTGAAATTGGTTGACCGTTTTCACCATAAGCAATTACGTCAGTTGTACCGTTTTCTTCATCAAAAATTTCTTCTTTTTGTAATTTTCCGTCAGCACTCTTTGTTTGTACAGTTTTTATTCCACCGCTAACTTTGGTTATAACCTTTGAACCGTCTTGGTTAATAACTTCTTGAGCTCCATCTTCATAAGTTACAACACGTTTATCACCCTCTACCGTTTTCTTCATCAAAAATTTCTTCTTTTTGTAATTTTCCGTCAGCACTCTTTGTTTGTACAGTTTTTATTCCACCGCTAACTTTGGTTATAACCTTTGAACCGTCTTGGTTAATAACTTCTTGAGCTCCATCTTCATAAGTTACAACACGTTTATCACCCTCTACAACAGAAGATTTTACATCGGTTGTTTTACTCCAATTTTGCAACGTATTCGCAAAATTAAATAAATTTTTGCCGTCAGGTTTTGTTTTACTTTTTGCCTGACCTTGAGCCTGCAAAGCTTGTTGCTCTTGTTCAAGCAACTTTTTAGCTTCTTTTTCGCTCAAAATTTGATCTTCGCCCGCAACTTGAGTTAATTTATCTTTTAATAAACCAACTTCATTTTCGTCTAAAACTTTATTTTTATTAGTATCACAAGAATCAAAGATACTAAGCATAGCTTCATCATTACCAAAAACAGCAGAAGTCATACCAGACTTCAATTGTCCGAGATTCAAAGCAATATTCTGTTTTTTACCTAATTGTAAATGTTGATCGCCGGTCATTCTTCCTCAATGAAAAATAGTACTATAAGATTGTAATTACATGTATTACAACGTACAAAAACGAAAGAAATTGCGTAAAACTTTAACAAATACTGCAAAAAAACGACAAAAAGTTACAAATTTTAACATGATTAAAATCATTTCGTAGCATGAGATTGAGGCAAAATTTCAAAAAGAAATTTTAAAATTATTGTGTAATATCTGCTAATTTATGGACTAAAGAATTTTTGTTTAATTTTTTACGTTGAGCATCTTCGCATTTTACATCAATAATATAACCTGCAGACGAGAAGATTACTGAGTAAACAGCCCCTTGTAACGTAACTTTTCCTGATGCTAAGTATTCAAAACCGCAATCCACAGCGACATCAGCAGCAGTACATAATGCAAAGTCCGCTAAATCAGCAACTTTACCCGACATTTCCGCAACAGGAGAAAGTAAAGCTTCAATACCTTTATAAGAAAGTTGATTTACAAACGCTGTCGCACCGTCAACAGCAGTCCATTTCAAGATTTCTTTCATTTCTTTCTCAGTCATTCCTTGTTTTGAAGCCAATCTATCAGAGCCATAAACCAACATATCAGCACCCGAGTGCATTGCTGCGATTTTTAATGTAGGAATAAATCCTGTACCTGATGTGCAAATCCAGAACGGAATTGATGCAGCACATAACAAGCCGTCTTGCAACAACAATTCAGAAAGCATTTGAGATGCTCTATAATCTTCTACACGTTTTGCGACGTCGTTTTTAACACCAAATGCAGCATAATATGAGTTATCATACTCACGTTTCATCTCGGTTAAATCTTTTTTACCAGTTGCATTTTTTGTATTTTGATTTAAACGTCTAGCGTATTTATTTGCCATTTTTTGTAAAGTGGCATATTTTTCACTCAATGGAGCATCTTCTTTTACTTTATATTCTTTTAAAGTTTTTTCAATTTGCTTTTTACCCTCTTCAAGATTACCTTTGCCGATAAATTCCGCAAACGCATTAAAGTTTCTGTTATATTTATCCTCTTTTGATTCTTTCAAAATCGGAGCAGAACCAGTAGGTGTCATAGGTAAACAAATATATTCATCTGCTAAAGGTTTGTTGCTCAACAAATCTTTTACAGAATTTTTAAAATTATTTTCAACACCCGTACAAATAGATGCCATTATGAACTTGTCTTCTTTTTGTTTGCAAGTTGCAATTAATTCAGGGTCATATTCAACATCAAAAACTTCTTTAAATTTTTTGTTGTATTCTTTTGTACCAACAAGTTTATCTAATTCACCAACTTGTTTTTCAAAAGCATTAATATCTTCATGAACAAGCTCTTTTTGGTTTTCAGATTTCCACAATTTACGAATTTGTTCACCAAGTTTGCAAGACCAACCGTCATAATCAGCTTGAGCTTGCATAGATGCCCTTGCTTTTTGAACAGAGTTAGTCAAAACTTTTGTAGTATAGGTTTGAGTATCTTCAAGTTTTGCATTTTTTAATAACGATTTTTCATCATCGTTTAAACTATTTTTATTTTCAATTGCTTGAACCAAAGCACCTGAAATTTTATCCAATTGAGCAACTTTCACAGGCAATAATGAGTCAAACTGTTTATTAAGTTCTGCGTTAAAATGCTCTTTGTAATGTTCAGTTTGAACACCTGCTTTTTCACCCAAAGAAACTAACCGTTCGGTTAGTCCTTTTACGGCATTAACCCTCGTTTTTTCAGAATTTCCTCGTTCTCGACAAATAGAACCAATCAAGGTTTCTTTTGGTGAAATCTTATTATATGCGTTTATTGTAGGAATAATATTTTTATCGGTAATTTTTTCATATGCAGTCTTAAATTCCGGCGTCGAAACCCCACCAACGTGTTTTTGCAAAGTCTTTTGAATACATTTAGCGATTTCTTCACCTTGCTCATAACGATTTTGTTTTTTTACGCCTGTAAAATTAACTGCAAAATCAGTGTTTTTAAGGTTTAATTGCTCTCTCGTGTTTGTTTGTTTTTGAAAAATATCAGTATTTAAAGTATTTTTTAAGATAGGATTAGACGCAAAAAAGTCAGGCTTACGCACTTGTAACCCCTTTTGGTCATTAATTTTGTTAATAATCGGATTAATTTTTAGCATGCAAAAAACTGATATTCCTACCTACATCACAATTAAACAACGTCAAAATTTTTTTTGCCGTTTTTTCAGGCATGGAGGCTTTTATTGTTACAATAGTTAACACATTTTCAGAAATAAGTATTATGCTATAATATTTTTTATAAAGGGGAAAATATGTTTAAAAGAAAATGTAAAATAACGTTTATAGCACACGGTTCGACTGTTTTTTCAGAAGAAAACAGACTTACCAATAAATTAGATTATCCGCCACTTAATGACAATGGCTACAAAGAAATGAGTAAAATCGTTGATTTTATTAAAAAAAGAGGACTAAAAACAGACAATATCTACTGCAGTCCTGCTTTATGTTGTGTGCAAAGTGCCGAAATTCTTGCAGACGAATTAAAACAAGATTTTACGACAATAAACGAGCTTTACACCAGAAAATGCGGTGTTTGGAGTGGTCTAACTTTCGACGAAATTGAAAAACAATATCCGGAAATGTTAGAAGAATTACACAAAACACCTCAAAGCTTTTGCCCAGAAGGTGGGGAAGAAATTGCAGATTTCAACAATCGTGTATCAAAAATAATTACTGAAATTATTGATAAAAATCTTAGAGGCAGAGTTATTATCGTAACTCACCCATCGATTATTCAATCAGCAATTCAAAACGCTTTGAGTATTCCGCCGGAACATCAATATAAAATCTACATCAAACCTGCATCAGCAACACAAATTAGTTATTTCACAAGCTGGGCAAGTTTGGTTTACTCTGATTACACTCCACTATAGGTAAAAAATGATTTTATTTATTTTATCATTCATTTTTATTGTGATATCAAGCTTTTTTATAGCATCAATTTTATCAAAATCAGATGCCGTAAAAGGATTTATTTACTCGCTTTTAATCGCATACACGCAAGTGATTACAACGAGTATAATATTATCACCACTTCATCAAATCAAAGAAATACCTTTTTTAACAGTTAATTTTTTATTTTTTATAATTTCATTTTTTATATGGAAAAAGTTCAAACAACCTTTATGGAAACCTAATTTAAAAGACTTCCTAAAAAGATTTTTTAACTCTTTAAAATTAGATAAATCTTTATGGATTTTGTTTATTTCTTGGATATTTTTTATTGCAATATCTCTATACTTAGCAATTTTACTTCCTACAACATCAGGTGATGCATATAGTTATCACGTTGTTAGAACTTACGATTGGGTTCTAAATCACACGTTAGAACATTTTAACACCCACGACATACGTATAACCTCATTTCCTATCAATTCTGAATTACTTTACATGTGGGTAATTTTATTCACAAAAAAACAACTTTGCTTAGGAGTTTTCTCGCTCATTGGATATTTTCTAACAATGGTTTGCGGATATGGAATTTTAAAATATATCGGATTTTCAATGAGAAAAACACTATGGGCTTTGTTTATCATAAGTTCTTTTGCCTCTGTTGTCGTAATGGCTTCCGGAACAGAAACTGACTTAATAGTTGCAGGATTAATAACATCTTCAATTTATCTATTTATTAACGCAATAAAAAACAATTCCGACAACAAAACTCTTTTTATGGCATCACTTGCTTATGCAATTTCTATCGGAATAAAAACACCTGCAATCATTTGCATTCCGGCTGTTGGTTTAATTCTTTTATATTTTTCATTCTTAAACAAAGATAAAAAGTCTATTTTAAAATTTATCGGCTTTGGAATAATTAATTTTATAATTTTTTCATCATATAACTACATTTTAAACATTTTTAGCTTTGGAAACCCAATGGGTGATATCGGTTCAATTACCGCACACAAAAATCTTTGGGGAATAAAAGGTTTTATTGCAAATTGCATAAAACATTTCTTCTTATTTTTTGATTTTTCAGGAATAAATTTGCCGTCAAAAACAGGCGATGCACTCATTGAACTGGAAAAAAATGTTTTAACTTTTTTCAAAGTTAATGAAGTTCCAAACGGAATATATTGTGGTACAGGATTTTTTAACAGAACCTTAATTGAACCTGTTATGGGCTACGGTATTTTAGGATTTCTATTGGTTTTACCTTGTATCACAAGAACTTTGATAGAACCGATTTTCAACAAAAATAAACTTGTAATTACAAAATTTATCTTCTCTTTAGCTTTGATAATCAACATTGCAACGTTGTCTTATTTGATTTCATTTATGACCTACAACACAAGATTTTTGACAACATTTATTTTAATTTCGATGCCAATTATCGCTTGTTCATACATAAAATCAAATAAAAATTTCATAAAAATTTTGTATATATTAATAGCAATGTTTTATTTAATTGTCGTTTCAACTCACCTTTGGGGACGACCTTTTACACGCCTTGTTAAAAACCAAATTGAAGAACCTTGCAGTGTAAAAGAATTTCGTTCAAAAATAATTTGTCGTAAATTCGACAAACGTAAAAAATCAATGGACGAAAATTGTGTTTTATATTCATTGTTCGTGTCAAAATTTTTAGACAAAGACTACAAAATATTAATTTTCTCAAACTTTGCTGACGGAATTATTTTCACAAAAACAATGAAACTACAAGGTTACGACATTGATTTTAACAACCTTGAAAGTCTTAATTCCATAAATACTGACATTTACGACATCATTATCTATCCAATAAAAGGACAGGCTGTAACTAATTTTGAAAAATATACGCCTGATAAAATTGATTACGTTTTAGATTTTGATACAAGAAATATTTATCCTAAAGATATAAAATCTGAAACCTTGTGCTATTACAACAGCTTAGATGGAACATTAGCTAAAGAATTAGGTAACTATAATCAAATTCCAATCCATAAAGTTTGCAAACTCACAACAAACTTTTTCAATATGCACCCATTTAAATTCGGATATAGAACAGATAACAACTTTATTTTATTGAATACAAATACGTTTAAAGATTAATAATCTCTAAACTCTGCCGTACATATCTTCGTATCTTACAATATCATCTTCTGATAAGATTGAACCAATTTGAAGTTCAATAATTTCAACATTATCTTCTGAAAGATTTTGCAATGAATGTTTTTCACCAATCGCAATATCAACAGATTGACCGACGGTTAAAGTCAAAACTTCATCACCTTTAACAACAGTTGCAACACCAGATGCTACAACCCAATGTTCTGCCCTATGATTGTGTGATTGTAGCGATAATTTTTGATGTGGATTTACGTGAATTTTCTTTGTCAAAAAGCCATCGCCATTTGCAATACAAGAATAAAATCCCCAAGGTCTGTAAACTGTTTTATGAACTTTATGAACATCAACATTTTCTTTTTTCAACTTGTCATAAATCAATTTTACATCTTGAGTTTTATCAGATTTACAAGCAAGAATTGCATCTTCTGTTTCAACAATAACGGTGTCTTCAAGTCCGATTGTTGCAACTAATTTTGATGAAGAATAAGCATAAGTATTTTTTGAATTTTCATCTAAAATATTACCGACAAAAACATTGCCATTTTCATCTTTTTCACTTACGTCATAAATTGATTGCCAAGAGCCTAAATCATTCCAATCACTTTCCAGTTTTACTAAAGCAATTTTATCAGATTTTTCCATTACTGCATAATCTATTGAAATTGATGGCATTTTATCAAAATCAATAAAACAAATTTCAGAAGATTTTGAAAAATCAAAATTATTCAAATTTTCAAAAATTTCAGAATTTGTTTTTTTCAATTCTTCCATAAATGTTGAAACTTTAAACATAAAAATACCGCTATTCCAGAAATATGTACCAGCATCAACATATTTTTTAGCAGTTTCCAAATCAGGTTTTTCAACAAATTGTTTAACCTTAAATCCGTCTGCTAATTTTTCATCTTGAACATTTATATAACCGTATCCGATTTCAGGATAAGACGGCTGAATACCAAAAGTAACAATATAACCTTCTTTTGCAAGTCTTTCACCACGCATAACTGAAGTTTTGAAAGAAGCAAAGTCTTTTATCAAATGATCTGATGGTACAACCAAAACAACTGGGTCATCTTCTTTTGACACAGTAGAAATATATTTTGAAGCAACTGCAATAGCAGGAGCTGTATTTTTTGCAACTGGTTCTGCCAATACAACAGATGAATTTCCAATTTCTTCCAATTGACGTTTTACGTTCGCAATATGCTTTGTATTTGTAATGCTAATAATATTTTTTGACGGTGTAAAACATGACAAACGTTGATAAGTTGCTTGTAACAAACTTTGTTCCATGTTCAAATTCAATAATTGTTTAGGATATAACTCTCTAGATAAAGGCCATAAACGACTTCCTGAACCGCCTGCCAATATTAATGCGTACATAAATTCTCCTTGATTTCTATACAAATAGTTTAGCAGAAAAAAAAATATAAACAAATCTTAAGCGGGTACTTGAATTTAGATTATGTTTACAATAATATAGTTTTACAGGTTTATTTAAACCCGTTATTTTGCACTAAAAAGAATTAATAAAAGAATATAAAGGAATGGAAAAATGAAAAATCCGATTATTGAAAATTTAGAAAATGGCTTTAAAAAAGCTGAAATTCCTCAAATGAATCCTGGCGATACAGTAAAAGTTTTCGTAAGAATCGTTGAAGGAAACAAAGAAAGAACACAAGCTTTTGAAGGAACAATCATAAAAGACAGAGGCGAAGGCTTAAACAAAACAATCACTGTAAGAAAAGTATTCCAAGGTGTTGGAGTAGAACGTGTATTCTTAGTACACTCACCAAGAATTGAAAAATTCCAAGTTCTTAGACGTGGTGACGTTAGACGTGCTAAATTATACTACTTAAGAGAACGTTCAGGTAAAGCTACAAGAATTAAGGAAAAAATTGAAAAAAGATAGTCACATACACTGGTATCCCGGACACATTGCAAAAGCTGAAAGACAGCTCAAAGAAAAACTTAATCTCTGTGATGTCGTTATAGAAGTTTTAGACGCAAGAATTCCGTTTAGCAGTATGTATAACAATATTCAATCATTACTAGGCGGGAAACCTCGCCTAGTTTTGTTAAATAAGGCTGATTTAACAGACCGACAAGAATTAAAAACATTTACGGACAGAATAAAAGAAACGTCAAAAATGCCCGTAATGATTACTGATGCAAAAAATTCCAAAGATTTAGCACCGATTGTAAAAAAAGTCCTTGAACTTGCACAACCAAGAATAGAGGCAATTATGGCAAAAGGGTTATTAAAAAGACCAGCTCGAGTTATGGTAGTAGGTATGCCAAATGTTGGAAAATCCAGCATTATAAATAAATTAACCAAGACTTCAAAAACAAAAGTAGGAGCAAAAGCAGGGGTTACACGTCAACAACAATGGGTTAGAATAAACAAAGACCTTGATTTACTTGATACCCCCGGGATTATTCCAATGCGACAAGACAACCAAGAAGCTGCAACAAAATTGGCATTTGTTAATTCTGTTTCAGAAAACGCTTATGACAACGAAACAGTCGCACAAGAATTGTTAAATATACTTGCAAGAAAATACGATGAACAACTCAAAGAGTATTACAAAGTTGAAAACCTAACTTTAGAAGAAATTGCAAAAAGCAGAAATTGGATTGTATCAGGCTCTAACCCTGACATTGAAAGAACAGCAATCTTTATTTTAAAATATTTCCGTGACGGAAAAATAGGAAAATTTATTCTTGATGATATCAATGAACAACTTATTTGAATTTGATAAAAATTTTGAAAAACCTTTTTTGATTGGTACAGATGAAGCTGGTCGAGGTCCTGCAGCAGGCGGAGTTTTTGCAGCTGCGGTATTCATCAATAATTTTGAAATAGAAAAAGAACTGTCAAAACTAAACGATTCAAAAAAACTTTCTGCAAAAACAAGAGAAGAATTATTTGATATTATTTTAAACAACACTATTAATTCTGTTGTTTGCGTTGAAGTTGACGAAATAGAAAAATACAATATTTTAAATTGTTCTCTAAAAGCAATGAAACTTTCTTGCGAAAACGTTATTTCACAAATAAAAAATTTTTCTTCAGAATATTCAATGACCATCGTTGATGGAAATAAATTAATCAAAAATTACACTTATCCACAACAATACATCATAAAAGGTGATGCAAAATCATCTTCAATAGCAGCCTCAAGCATTTTGGCAAAGGTTACAAGGGATAGATACATGCAAAAACTTGATGAAGAATTTCCGCAATATGACTGGAAAAATAATGCAGGATATTTAACAAAAAAACACCAAGAAGCTATTTTAAAATACGGAGTTACTAAATATCATAGAAAATCTTTTTTGAAAAATCTTTTATCACAAACAAAACAATTAAGTTTGCTTTAAAAAAGCTCTCAAATATTTGAGAGCTTTTTTAAAATCAAATGTTTCAGAAAATAAAAACAAAATTCCTAGAAACTCATATTTTTAATATCTGTATAAGCAGAAATCATTTTATTTCTGATTTGCATTGCCATTTGCATACTCAATGCTGATTTTTCACTGGCAATCATCATATCGTGAACGCTAACTTCTTCGCCTCTTGCAAAAGCTTCTTGCAAAGAGTCTGAATATAATTTCTTTTCATTAACATCATTCAAACCGTTGCCAAAAGCTGTTTCAATAGAATGCATTAAGCTATCAACAGGCGACATATTATCAAATTTTCTACTTGCTGAAACTTTTTCGCCCTCAATTTCACGTTTTAACATACGGTCGAAATCATTTTGAAAATCATCGTTAACTTCAAACGACGCATTACCTTTTAAATACTGATTATAGTTTTGTATCGGATTAAATTGTGGCTGTATAGCCGGAACATTTGTACTAAAAGCATCTAATCTCATTTCACACACCCCTTAATTATTAGATATTTAATGCTGATTGAATCATAGTTTTAACGTTTTCTGCAACAACTGAATTAGCTTCGTAAGCTTTTGATGCAGAAACCATATCAACCATTTCTTCTACCACATTGATATTTGGCAATTCTACGTATCCTTCTGCATCTGCATCAGGGTGAGATGGGTCATAAATCAATTTTGTAGGGTGTTCAGTTTCTTGAATTGATTCAACTCTTACACCATTTGAAATCAAACCTTGATTTAGAGCAATCCCTGTATTTATCTCAAAATTACCGGTTTTAGGATTAAATTTTGCATCAGTAGAGTTTGCAGCAAAATTTCTTGCCCCTCTTGATAATTCATCTTCGTAAATTGCCTTGAAACTAACGGATTTTTTTACGTAAACACCTTTGCTTCCGTCAGGATTTCTTGTTGTATTAACGTTCGCAATATTACTTGCAACCGTATCCATTTTTATTCTTTGAGCAGTCATGCCTGATGCTGCTATATCAAATGTATTAAGACTCATTTTTCCACCCTGTCTGTAATATATTTACTTTTTACCACTTTCACACTGTTTTTTAGTATTATTGACCGCCGCCTTTTATAACTTCGCCCAAGCCACTAAAATATTTTCTTTCTAGATTTGATAAAACAACGAACTTTGTGCCGTTTTTGTTCAAATCCATCATTTCTTTTTCAAGTTCAACATTATTTCCGTCTAAAGTTCCTTCTGAAAATACGTCGTCCATAATTTGTGGGTCGTATTTTTCATAAGAATTTGAGATTAAATATTGTTTTTCTTGAACAGTTAAAGGTCTTCTGTATTGTTGAGCTTCCTGCATTTGCATAAAATCATCATACGTAGCATGCGGAGGCTTAATACTATTTTGCCCCTTAATGTAATCTTTTAAATCCTCTTTTTCAATGATTTCTGAAAGTTGAGATTCAAAAGCAACTTCTTTTCGTAAATACCCAGGGGTTTCAACGTTGGCGATATTTGCACCGATTGCTCTTTGTCTTTCAAGCAAACCGTTCATCGCTAAATGTGTGATATTTGATGTTCTTGATGATAAAATATCCATTTTACCCCCTTATACCATACTTACCAAGATTTCAAACTCTGTTGAGTTATCATCTGATTTTAAAAGTTTTAACCCTGCAAATTGTTCTTCCAAAGATTGTTTGCAGACATACAGACCAATTCCTGTTCCTGTTGATTTTGTTGTAAATCCGTCTTTGAAAATGTTTTGTTGAACACTTTCAGGAATTTTTGACCCGTTATTTGCAATTATTATTGAAATATAGTCCTCTTTTATACCTGTTGAAACAGAAACTTCGCCGTCTTTTTCAATTGCTTCAATTGCATTTTTAATAATATTTACTAAAACTGCAAGGAATTTTGATTCATCTGCGAAAATAGAACTGTTTTTGTCATCAAAAGTTGTTTTAAATTCTATATTTTTATCTTTTGCATAAACTTTTGCAAGCAATAAGGCTTTTTCTACCATATCTTTTACATTATAAACTTGTAAATCTTTATTATCCAAAGATTTCAAATCCATTAACGCACTACCTGCAATTTTTACGGCAGTTTTAATACAATCAATTGCGTTTGAGCAATCTGCATTATCTTTTAATTCGCAATGTTTTTCAATAATATTTGCATACAACTCACAAATTGAAAGTTGATTTCTAATTTCGTGAACAACATATCTTGACTTTGAATTAATAAACTCTAAACGTTTTGCCAAATCATCACTTTTTGAAAGAGCATTTTTTTCCATATCGGCAAACATTGCCTCTTGAGTTGTTTCATTCATCAAATCAACAACTTTTCTAATTGACGAATTCATTAATAAATTATCACGTCTATCAGGTTTATATTGTTCTTTGTAAGCTGAAATATCTTTTGTGCAATTTGCCTCAATAATTTCAAAAGATTCTCTTAAAGATACTGAGTTGTAAAGTAAATAATATCCAGCAAAATCTTCTACTTCTTCTGTTTCAAAATCATATACAAAACTTGCACCATATCTGCCTGTTAACACATATAAAAATTGTGTTGAATCCCAAATATCTTCTTTCAATAAGTCAGAACCGTCAGAAAAATCATATACATCAACATTTGTGTATTCAAGACGTTTCAACAAACCAGAAAAAGCGGAATTATCGTTGAAACGATATAAAACAATACCTTTTTCTTCTGAATTTTCAAACAAAGGTTCAACCATTGAACGAATTAACCCTTGAATAGATTTTTCAGAACAAGGTTTGTTTTCTTGAATATATATTAAATCTTTTAATCGGTTTTTACCTTTAATATATTTTACCATTTTCCCACACACATTGACTTTTTAAAGTAATGGTAGTCGTGTTACACGCTTTGTATAACACGACATACCTTTAAATTTGAAAGGAGTTATATCTTTTGTTATACAGTTACTGTTTGTTTGCCCATTCTAGCTTGACGTTTACTAGTAAAGCCGTGATTGATAGCATATAAAACAGCTTGTGTTCTGTCGTTTACTTGAAGTTTTTGGAAAATGTTATTTACGTGAGTTTTTACTGTTGTTTCAGAGATAAACAATTGTTGAGCAACTCCTTTATAAGTAACACCTTGAGTTAACAAGTCTAAAACTTCTTCTTCTCTTTGAGTCAAATCTGATAAATAATTTGATTCTTGAGCTTTTTGTTGAGCAATCTCTTCTTCTTTGAATGATTTTTGGAAATAATCAAAGAAACGAGCTGTCAAAATTGGTGGCATATAAACTTTGCCGTTTGCAACTTCATCAATTGCATAAATTAATTGAGCAGATGCCATAGTTTTTAACACATATCCTTTAGCACCCAATTTCATAGCTCTAAAGATTAAATCTGCATCGTCATAAGCACTTAATGCTAAAACTCTTGTTTGTAAGCCTAATTCTTCAATTTCTTGAATAGCTTGTAAGCCATTTTTTTCAGGCATATTCATATCCATTAAGACAACATCAGGTTTATATTTTTTTACCAAATTAATCCCTTGATTTGCACTTGTAGTAGTACCAACAATATCAAAAGAGCTTTCCATACTTAAAAGTTCTTTTACACCTGTTAAGTGATCATAATTGTCATCAATTAAAATTACTCTGGCTTGTTTTTTGAATTGTCTCATTTGTTCCCCCAAATTCTTTTTTATGTCCCTATAAATATTTTTTGTTTTCTACACTGTTCATACTACCTCTTTTTAGAGGAGCAAACATCTACAAAAAGATGTAAAAAATAGTAAAATCAGGTCTATAAAACGATATAGACCAAAAGATTTAGAAGAGGTTCAAACGCATGTTGCTAAAGGGTTTCAAAAAATACTCCAAAAAATTGAGTATGATTTTTTTCTAATACATAAAATGTAACCCGTTTAAAGTAGATGTATGATATAATAATTACAGTAAAAACAGGAGAATAAAAATATGGAAATATTACTTTTCGCATTAGGGTTTATATCAGGTGCAATACTTGTCGCTATTATATTTACAGTAGTTATTAATAAGAATAAATCTTCAAATGAAACTATTTTAAAACAAATGGAACTTAATTTTGAAAATATGGCAAACAAAATTTTTGAACAAAATTCAGAAAAATTGTCTAATACAAATAAAGAAAAGCTTGAAGATTTCTTTTCAAAATTCAAAGAAAAAATAGAAGATTTTGAAAAACGTACAAACGAAAAATTCAAATGCGAAAACGACAATTTCATAAAATTTGACGAAAACATTAAACATTTTATTGAAGCCGGCTCAAAAATCGCACAGGACACGAATTCATTAACAAAAATAATGAAATCTGATAACAGAACACAAGGTCAATGGGGTGAAATCGTTTTAGAACGAGTTCTAGAAGCTTCCGGACTAAGAAAAAATGAAGAATACCTTGTGCAAAAAGCAAACACTGTTGAAGGAAGACCCGACGCAATCGTGAAATTGCCGGAAAATAAATGCGTTATGATTGACGCAAAAACTTCTCTTGCTTCTTTTTCTGCATACCTTGAGGCAGAAACAGAAGAAGAAAAAAACATACACCTAAAAGAATTCAAAGACTCAACAAAAGCCCATATCACAGGGTTAACAAAAAGAGATTACACACCTGAAGATGAAAGTCTTTCACCTGAATATATATTAATGTTTATTCCGATTGAAAGCTGTTACTCACTAATGTTTTGCGAAGATAATACTCTTTGGGATTTCGCTTGGAAAAACAAAATTATGCCAGTTTCTCCATCAACTCTGTTGGCAAGTTTAAAAATAATCAATTCATTCTTGGTAGTAAATCGACAAAACCAAAACGCACAAGAAATTTCAAGACTTGCAACAAAAATGCTTGATAAATTTGCTGATATGGTTAAAAATGTTCGTTCTGCAAGAGATAAAATAGACGCAAGTTTAAAACAACTTGACGGACGTGACAGCATTATTGTTAACGCTGAAAAAATGACTGAATTAGGTGCGGTTATGAATAAACAAATGCCTGAACCTGAACACCAAGAAGTTATTGAAGAAAAAATTTAAGTTAACATTTGTTTACAAACCATAAAGTTTGAATAAAAAAATACCGATACCATACATGTCTCTAAAATAAAGGAGTATGTGTATGGGTATCGAAGCAGTTTCTAGTGTTAATTCGCACATGTCTTCTGCTGTAAGCGGAATTATGTCTATTGGTAGCAACGTTTTACCTGATGACATTGTTAAAAAATTAAAAGAACTAGGAATTGACCCGACTACCGTAAAATCAGTTTCTGAGGCTCGTACGTTAATCGCTCAAGCAGAGCAAACAAAACGTAATAAACAAACCTCACAAGTACAACCTCAACAATCGTCACCAAACATTGATATGAAACAATTAAATGACGATATCAAAGATCTTGGTGATAAATTGGGAATTAATACAGACTTAATCAAAGATAGACAAGAACTTTTAGACAAACTTGATGCAGGCGTAAAAGAATTCGTACAAAGTGCATCTGCCCAATCAAATATGTCTGATATATCTATAAAATTAAAAAATGGAACAGAAGCAAAAGGTAACCCTCAACAAATGCAAGCAGATTTCAATTCAATTAAAGATAGAATTGAAGAATTAGAAAACGCAAAAACATCTATGTATGCAGGTCAAGATATGCTTGCTCAAATGAATAGAATGGCTTTGGGCATTTAAAACTAATTACAAGAAAAATTTTTAATTGTGCCTAAAACTTTTCCGTTAGGACATTTACCACTATTATCAGCTTTTAAATAATCCATATTATCAAATAGGATAACCTAATTTGTTGTAGCTTCATACCAACCAATAGTTAAAATAAATAATTTAAAATTATACTTTTGGTCATTTGTTTTTCTCTTTCGTTTAAGTTAATCTTAATACATAAGGAGATAATTTATGAAAATTTTAGTTTCAAATGATGACGGCATACACGCGAACGGGATAAAAGCTCTAGTTCAAAAATTATCGGAAGAACACGACGTATACGTAATTGCACCTAATCAAGAACGTTCTGCAGCAGGACATTCTATCACTCTTAATTCACCTCTTAGGGTAGAAGAATTCGCACCGCTTTACGGCTCTCGTCGTTCATGGGCGGTATCAGGCACCCCTGGAGATTGCGTAAAAATCGGCGTAAGTTCAATCCTTGCTGAAGATGAAAAACCTGATTTAATCATCTCTGGAATTAATCATGGGCCAAATTTAGGACACGATATTATTTATTCAGGAACAGTAAGTTGTGCAATTGAGGGTGCAATGATGAATATTCCAAGCATTGCCGTTTCCCTAAACTCTTACAAGCCCGAATTTGACAATTTCTTATTCTCAGCAGATTTTGTAAGCAGTTTAATTCCAAAATTATCACTATTCAAATTCCCGTCACATTCAATTTTAAACATAAACATTCCGGACATACCAAAAGACGACATCACAGGAGTTGTCATAACCGAAATGGGAGGTCGAATGTTCACAGACAACTACGAAAAACGTATTGACCCTCGTGGAAAAGTTTACTACTGGATGGCAGGAAGACTCTCAACTGAAAAAGATAACGAAAATACAGATATAACTGCAATTAGACAAAATAAAATTTCAATTTCACCACTTACTTTTAATCTAACACTAAAAAATGCGGTTGAAGATTTGAACAATGTTTTATGTCAAAATGATATCTGCAATTGGTTTTAAGATTTATAAAAAAAAAAAGAGGCATGACACAAAGTGTCATGCC
>CAZKJV010000013.1:0-20689 GCA_964553175.1 uncultured Muribaculaceae bacterium
GTATAAATTTTCAATAATAGCTAAATCACTTTTTTGAGTGATTTTTAAGTTTATTTCATCACCGTTTACGATGTGTATCGGTGCTAAATTGTATTGTAAAATTAGTCCGCAATCGTCCGTAAAGTTTGCGTTTTTATCGTTTAAAGCCATTTCGTGAGCTTTTTTGATTAAATTTGCTCTAAAAGATTGTGGAGTTTGTACTCGTTTTAAAGATTTTCTTTGTGGAATGCTTGTAATAAAGTTGTTTTCGTCTACTTGAATAATCGTATCAATGGTATCTATTGCAGTTCCGACAGCCTCATAATCTTTTAATGCATTTATGTTATCGTCAATAATTTTTTGCGTTACAAAGGCTCTGACAGCATCGTGAATTAAAACATTTGCATCGTCAGGAACTTGTGAAGTTCCGATATAAGAACTTTCAACACGAGTTTTTCCGCCATTTAGGACTTTGGTGATTTTTGTATAATTATTTTTTTCTAAAATTTTTTCTGCTAAATCTCTGAAATTAGGATTTGTAACTAAAATTATTTCGTCGATGTTTGAATTTTTCTCAAAAGCATCTAGAGAATGCTCAAGTAGAGTTTTGTTTTTAAATTCATAAAATTGTTTAGGAATGTTCTCTCCGAAGCGTTCCCCGTTTCCTGAAGCTAAAATTATTGCGAAATTTTTCATACATCACCTGTTGTAAATATTTTGTTTTTATTATACATTAAAGTAAAAAAATGTTATAATAGTAAAGCGAAAGAGGATAGTAAAATGGCTTATAAAATTTTATCAAAAAAAGAACTTTGTCCAAATCAATACGAAATTACAATCGAAGCACCGTTTGTTGTAAGAAATGCACAAGCTGGTCAATTCATAATTTTTAGAGCAGAAAAAGACGGAGAAAGAGTTCCGTTAACAATCGCTGACGTAGATAAAGAAAATGGCGTTTTGACATTAGTATTTATGGCTGTTGGTTATTCAACAAAACAACTTGCAGCATTAAATGTAGGCGATGAATTAGCTGACTTAGTTGGACCTTTGGGACAACCAACTCACATTAAAAAATACGGTACCGTAGTTTGCTTAGCTGGTGGTTATGGTGCTGCACCTTGTTATTTGATTGCAAAAGCTTTCAAAGAAGCAGGTAACAAAGTTTATATGATTATGGGTGCAAGAAATAAAGAGTTAATCTTCTGGGAAGATAAAATGAAAGATGCTTGCACAGAATTATTTATTACAACTGATGACGGTACATTAGGTGAAAAAGGCTTTGTAACACAAGTTCTAGAACGCTTAATGGGTCAAGAAAAAATCGATTATGCAATCGCAGTTGGTCCTATGCCAATGATGAGAGCAGTTGCAAACTTAACTCGTGACAAAGGTATTTACACAGAAGCAAGTATGAACCCTATTATGGTTGATGGTACTGGCATGTGTGGTGCTTGTCGTATCACTGTTGGTGGCGAAGTTAAATTTGCTTGCGTTGACGGACCAGATTTTGATGCACACAAAATCGATTTTGATGAAGTTATTAACAGAACAAGAATTTATAAAGATCAAGAACGCAAGAGAGACGAAAATTGTAACTTGTTAAAGAAAGGTTAATTATATGGCAAACAATGACAAAAATATTCCGTATTGTCCTTTGATGTCAGCAGGTGCTGATTTTGAAAAAGTTTGTACACAAGACGCTTGTGCATGGTATTTAAAAAACTATAAAATTTGTTCGGTTTATATGCTAGCACACAATGCAGCATTAGATGTTCAAGCAAAACAAACTAAAAGATAATAACGATGAATATTGCGGTATGTGTCAAACAAGTGCCTGATACTGCTGATATAAAATGGACTGAAAATAATACTATTCAACGTGAAGGGTTGGAAAGTATTATCAATCCGTTTGATGTTTATGCTTTGGAAACTGCTTTGCGGTTGAAAGACAAGGATAAAGCAATAAAAATTACCGCATTAACTATGGGACCACCCCAAGCCGAAGAAATTATCCGAAAATCAATAGCGTTAGGTGTTGATGAAGGTTTTGTTGTTACAGATAAAAAGTTTGCAGGTGCAGATACTGTTGCAACAGCAAGAACTTTATCAAGTGCTATTAGAAAAAAGGTTGAAAATGTCGATTTAGTTTTGTGTGGACAGTTTGCAACTGATGGTGATACTGCACAAACTGGTCCTGCAATTTCCGTTAATTTAGGTTATTCTCTTGTTACTTATGTAAAAGAGATTTTAGAGGTTAAAGACGGATTTGCAACTGTAAAAAAAGAGGTTGAAGACGGCATAGAAGTTTTGAAAGTAAAAATTCCTGCTGTTTTGTGTATGCTTAAATGTGATTATGAGCCAAGACGTCCGTTAATTCAAGGGTTTAAGACTGCACAAAATTATGAAATTCCGTTTTGTTCAATAAGTGATATTGATTTAATGCCGGAACAAGTTGGAATAAAAGGCTCTCCAACATGCGTAAGTAAAGCTTTTCGTCCTGAACAAAAAGTTGGGGGTGAAATTTGTGATTCAACTTCCGTTGATGAGCTCGTAAACAAATTACTAGAGGTGTTAAATGGCTAAAGGTATTTTAATTTACGCTCAAACAGATAGGAACGGTGTTTTGCAAAATGTTGTTTTGGAATTGGCAAATTCTGCTCAAAAATTGTCTGAAAAGTTGGATAATTGTGAAATTTGTGCTTTTTTGTTTACTGACGGAACAAATTTAGAAGAAAATAAAAAAATCTTGAGTGAAAATGGTTTTGATAAGGTCTATGTTGCTTTTTCAAAAGAATTTAAACAGTATTCAACAGATTATTATTCAAATATAGCAATAAATCTTATAAAAGAGGTAGAACCTGAGATTGTTTTGATTGGTGCAACTACGCAAGGACGTGATTTAGCACCTGTAATTTCATCGTCTTTAAATACAGGTTTAACGGCGGATTGCACAAGTCTCGATATTAATGAAAAAAGACAGTTGGCGGCTACTCGTCCGACTTTTGGCGGAAATTTAATGGCGACAATTTTATGCAAAAATCTTCCGCAAATGGCAACTGTCAGACCAAAAGTTTTGAAAAAATCTAAAACAAAAATAATAAAAGATACTCAATTTATTGATGTGAATTTTGATTTATCAACAATTGAAAATAGAATTAATTTAATTGATTTTATGCCGAATGAAATTACATCTGATGTGAGAATTGATGAGGCTGAAATCATTGTTGCAGGTGGAAAAGGAATGAAAAATGCACAAGGTTTTGTTATGTTAGAAGAACTTGCAAAACTTTTGGGTGGCTCTGTTGGAGCTTCTCGTGGTGCGGTTGATATGAAACTTGCAAAAAGTCATATTCAAGTAGGTCAAACAGGTAAAACGGTAGTACCAAAAATTTATATTGCATGTGGAATTTCAGGTGCTGTTCAACATACTGTTGGTATGAGTGGTGCAGAAAAAATTATTGCAATAAATAATGATAAAAATGCACCGATATTTAAAATTGCAGATGTTGGAATTGTCGGCGATGTTTTTGAAATTTTACCGAAATTAATCAAGAAATTAAAAGAAAGAAGATAAAAATGAAAAATGAGTTATTGCCTGTTGAAAATTTGATATATGAAATAAGACAACAAAGAGTTATGTTAGATAGTGATTTAGCAAAACTTTATGGTGTTGAAACAGGCCGTTTGAATGAGGCTGTAAAACGTAATATCTCAAGATTTCCTGAAAATTTTATGTTTCAGTTAACGCCAGATGAGTATGAAACTTTGATATCGCAATTTGCGATATCAAAAAAACGTGGTGGTCGTAGATTTATGCCGTATGTATTTACAGAACAAGGTGTTGCAATGTTATCTTCTGTTTTACGTTCTGAACAAGCAATTCAAGTGAATATAAAAATAATGAATACTTTTGTCGCTCTCAGAAAATATGCAATGCAAAGTTCTCTTAAAAATAAAGAAATTGAAGATTTACGTAAAATTTTAATGTTGCATATTGAAAATACAGAAAATAAATTTAACCAAAATGAAAAAACTGTTAAGAGTATAATAAATGTATTGAATAATTTAATTGAAAAACCTAGAGAAACAAAGCGAATTGGGTTTGATGTTTAAAAGAAAGAAGATAAAAATGAAAAATACAGTTGTCGTGGGTGCTCAATGGGGCGATGAAGGAAAAGCAAAGATTACGGATTTATTAGCAGAAAAAGCTGATATGATTATAAGGTATCAAGGTGGTTGTAATGCAGGTCATACTGTGGTTTATAAGGGTGAAACTTATAAATTGCATTTAGTTCCGTCTGGAATTTTGTATGATAATAAAATTTGTTTTATCGGTGCAGGCACTGTTATTTTGCCAGAAGTTTTTAAACAAGAAACTTCAGAATTAATTTCAAGAGGGGTTGATTTATCACGTTTGAAAATTAGTCCGCTTGCGACAATTACAATGCCTTACCACACAGCAGTTGACGGTTGGGCGGAAGATACGGTTAAAAAAGGTAAAATCGGTTCGACAAGAAAAGGTATAGGGCAAACTTATACGGATAAAATGGCTAGATGTGCTTTAAAAGTTGGTGATTTATTTGATGAGGATACACTTTTAGAAAAAATTGAAATTATTTTACCGCTTAAAAATAAGATTTTAAAGGAAGTTTACGGATTAAAAGAGTATACAAAATCAGAAATGATTGAGTTATGCGAAAACTATAAAAATATTTTTGAACCATATTATTGTGAAAATTGGCAGACTTTGTTGAGAGAAAATAAGCAAAAAACAATTCTTTTTGAGGGTGCTCAAGGGGTTATGCTTGATATTGATTACGGTACATATCCTTTTGTTACAAGTTCAAATCCTATTGCAGGCGGTGCTGCAACTGGTAGTGGCTATGGACCTGTGATGATTGAAGAAGTTGTAGGTGTGTCAAAAGCGTATGTTACAAGAGTTGGCGAAGGACCTTTTGTAACAGAGCTAATGGACAATACTGGTGATAAAATTCGAGAAATCGGACATGAATTTGGCACTACAACGGGTCGTCCTCGTCGTTGTGGTTGGTTTGATGCGGTTGTTGCTCGTTATGCGGGTCTTGTAAGTGGCTTGACCTCTATGGCTCTTACAAAAATTGATGTTTTTGATGATTTTGATGAAATAAAAGTTTGTACTGCGTATAAAGATAAACGTAATGGAAAAATTTATAATGACTATCCGACAGATGTCTTTATTCATAAGTATTTGGAACCTGTTTATGAAACTCATAAAGGTTGGAAGCAAGATATTACAAAGTCAAAAACATTTGAAGAACTTCCAGAAAATTGTAAAAAATATATAAACCGATTGGAAGAATTGACTTCAATTCCTGTTTCTATTGTGAGTGTTGGACCGGATAGAGAACAAACTATATTTATTTAATAGATAGTAAAAATATTGTTATTGAGAATTTCGTGATAATTTAGTAAAAAAAGCCCGAGCGAAGCTCGGGCTTTTTTTTTATTTTATTTTATCATTTTACACTTTTGCCGTTTCTTTTGGTTGAACCTTTTGCTGTGTTTGTTGTTGCATTTGTGCTTGTTGCATTGCTAACATTTGTTGTTTTGCAAGTTTTTCAGCTTTTTTTGCTTGAATTTTTGATTTAATTTTGTTTGCCAAAGTTACCACAACACCTGCAACTACTGCTAAGCTTAACAAATTTGCAGTTCTTTCTGAATTTTGTTCAGCTTTTGTTTTTTTATGTTTTGTTTCGTTAGTTTCTTTAGTTTTATTTGTTGAAACAGTTTCTGTTGCCAATGGAGTTTTCATTTCTTTTGTTTCTTTTATCTCTTTTGGTTCAGAAACATTTTCTGCTTTTGTTGTTGTTTTTGTATCTTTATTTGCAGTTTTTTCTTCAACTGATTTTTCAAATGAAATTTCTGCGTGTCCATTAATTTCTTCTTTTTCTTTCAATACATTTTTGTATTTATCCAAAGTAGAAATTAGTGGGTTTAATTTTTCGTTTAATTCGTTTCTTAAAGAGTCTGCTCTATGTGGATTTTTTGCAACTTCCATACCTGCTTTTGCTTTTACGGCTTGTGATAAAATTTCAGGCATATTCAAAGCGTAACTGTTTTTGTCTTGCAATGAACGATAGTAGTCATTTTCAAAATCGTTATCTACACGTAATTTCCAGTTTGTAGGTTTGTCTTGACCGCCGTAATTATAAACTTTGTCAATTCCAAAGAAGTCTACAAACATCATTTGTAAATTCTTTGAGCCTCTAAATAATTCTGTAAATTTAGCTTTTACTCGTTCTAAATTGTTGTTAGAGATTTTGTCTTTATATTCTTGTCTTTCTTTGCCTGTTGCAGGGTCAGGGTTTAAGTAGCCTGACAAGTAATCTACATTCCAAGCATCAGAGTTTTTAACCCAGTCATTTTTAATCATTACGCTTGCAGGTTCTGAGTCGTGTGAACCAACCAAGCTCCAGTTTTGTTCAGGCGAATTTTCTGCACGTCGCCATTGAGTTTGCGTAATTCCAGGTAAATGTTCTTGTCCGTGGTAAACTTCGCCGAAAACTCTTGTTTCTGAGCATAAATCTTCCCAAACAGCTTCATTTTTATCTACGCCAAATTCTTCAAAAGTCGGAAGAACAATTTTACTCAAAACTTTTCTGAAATTGCCTTGAGGGTCCATATCGTGCATGTGAGAAATGTTATTTGCCCACAATCCCTCACGTCTAATTGAACCGTCAGAGTTTTTAACTACTGTATCTTCTTTATAAATATAAGGGTCAACCAAGCCCAAAGCGTGGTCAATTCTTACGTTGTCATAATTTTTTAGCGAATAAGCGATTTTTTCTTTTAAAACTTTTCCACTTTCACCGATAGAACCATCTTTGTTAAATAGTTTTTTAGGGTCTAATACAGGAATTCCCCAAGTTTGAGGTCCGTTGCCTGCTCCGCCGTAAGGGCAACCAAGTTTCCAGCCTTTTAAAAATGCTCCTTGATTAGACCAAACATCGCTTTTATTAAATCCTACAAGCAAGTCACCAATGTAATTAAAACCGATTGTTTTGCGGTGGTCATTGCTTTCTTTCATTTGTTTATCGGCAATAAATTGAACAAATGAATTTTGTTCAATTTCCTCTCCGAAATCTTGTTTTAATTCAGAATATCGTTTTTTTGCTTTTTCGTCACCGGATTTTAATGCTTCCGGTAAGTTTTTGTCCACTTCGTCCCATTTTTCAAAATCATCTGATCTATTAATTTGAGAAAGTACTTTATATAATCCGTCGTTTTCTACCCAGCTTTCATTATCTTTTTTGAATTTTGAAAATTCTTTATTTAATTTTTCTGCGGTAGGATTTTTTTCCTCTAATTTTGTTTTGAAATTAGTATAAGCTTCTGTCATTGCTCTGTCATAATTGTCAAAAGCTTTGTTGAAGTTGGTATAATTATAATTTTTTTCTTTTGTTTCTCTATTCTTTGAAGTTAATGAGTTATAAGTTTCTTCACTCAAAATATTTGCATATTTGTTTGATTTTAGGGGTTCTAAATCAATAAATAATTCATTTTTTGCGTAAACTTTTGAGATATAAGGTGAATTATCCTTTTTGCCAATTGTTCCTCCAGGTCCTAATTGAACAGAATTAAATCCGTTTAGTTTTAAGAAATCGACAAATTTATCCGCACCTTTTGAATACGGAGAACCGATGGAGGTATCTCTTTTATCAGACGGAAAACTTGAACCGTGGACAATCATAGACAGATTTTTTACGCCCAAATAATCTAAAGCGTCATGGATTGCCTTAGTGTATTCGGGTTTTTCCTCTTCTTTTAATTTACGTCCAAATTCAACGTTATTTGTGCGATTTGACCTAATAGGATTTGATATAGCATGTATTTTCATATTAGTTTGAAGTAGCGTGAAAAAAAAAATTGCTACTAAACCTCACCAATAACTTCAAAATTGTAATAATTTGTTACTTCTTCTTGAGCAAGTACTGTCAAAGTGTTTATATATTGCGATAATACAATAAATGCCATGTGACGAACTTCAATTGGAACTGACAAAATTATGTTATCTAAATTGTTTTCTTTTGCAAATTTTAAAAGTTTTAGAGCAATTTTTTCAACTTTTGAACCGTCAACTCTTACAATATTGTCTGTATCGTCTGTGCCGTCAAATAGTTCTGTCAGAGTTTTTTCAGTCATTTCAACCCCTTGAATAACTCCGTCTAAGTCGGCATAACGGCTTGCAATATATCTTGAAAGTGAAAATCTGATTTTATCAAGCAATGCTTCTTTGCAAGCTTCGTCTGAAAAATCATTGATTTTTTCAAAAACATAGGTAATATCTTTGATTGAAACATATTCTCTAATTAAGTTTACAAGAATATATCTCAATTCTGCAATTGAAATAAAGTCCGGAATGATGTTTTCAACCAAGTAAGGATTTGATTTTGAAACGATATCAACGTATTTGTTTACATCATCATAATCAAATAATTCTTCAATGTATTTTATAGCAATAAATTCAACTGCTCTTGCGATGAATTCTGATGGAGTTAAGCCTTTTTTCCAAAAATCTTTTGTATGTTCTTCTGGAACCCAAACGATTTTTTTGCCTGTAATAACGTCAGTATCTACAAAGTAATCTTTCTTTTTGCCTTTGTAATTTATCTCATTTTGGAAATACATCAAATGTTTTGGATAAACAAATGAATTTAATGCACTTAGACCTCTTACATTGATTGAAAATTCATAAGGTGCAAGCATTTCATCATCACGGAAAACAATTTTCGGAATAATATAACCCAAATCATCTGCCAATTTTTGTCTTACTTTTACTGTTTCGCTAAGTAAATCAGCCTCGTTGTCAGGTGATACGAATTCTAAAATTTGTTCGCTTAAATTGATTGAAAATTTTTCAGATTGCAATGATGAAAACATAACATCAGGTGAAATTGCTCTGATAAGTTTTTGTTGTAATGTTTCCAATTCTTTTAAACCTGCTGACATTTTGTCATTTAAAGATTTTCTTTGTGGAGAGCCTGCGTCTTCTTTTTCAAGCAATTCTTTTACTTTAGACATTTTACTTTTTTGCTCTCTGATTTTTGCTTGAATATCTTTGCAAGTTTCATAAGGTGAAAGTTTTGCAGATAACATTTTTTCCATTTGACTTTTGAATGCTGAAATATTTACAACATCATCAAATGAATTTTCTGCCTCTGCCTCTTTTACGAAAATACAATTGAATTGAAATCCGTCGTCGGTTTCAACTTCGCTCATGCTATATAAATCCCAACCGTTTTCAGCCATTTCGTTTAAAAGATTTTCTAAAGGAAGTGTGCTGTCGCTCGGTACTGTTTTTATAACATATTGTAATTTTGGATTTTTATTTAACATTTTTTTCACCTTTATATATTCACTAAATGCGCTGTGTTGTGCAAGTTTTGAAAACTATTTTCCTGATTTTAATTTAGAAATAACTAAATCTGTTACATCAAGTCCTCCAACAAAAATTACACGATAATCAAGAATTGCATCAAGTTTTTGTTCAACCAAAACTTGTTTTGCAGCGTTTTGAATTTTGTTATAAACTTCTTCTTCTTTTTTTAGCTTGAAAGTTATATAAGCTGATTGTTTTGCTTCAAATTCTTTTTTTGTTTTTTCTTCAAAGTTTTGTTTTTTTAATGGAGTATCTAAAGATTTGTACTGTTTTTCTTTGTCTACTAAAAATTGTTGTAATTCAAGACCTTTGTTATCAATTTCTTTTGAAGCTGTTTGTGCATAAGGGAAGTTATCTTGAATTTTTTTGTAATCGATAAATCCTACACCTTCAGCAAAAGCTTGCGAATTAACAGATACGAATGCAGAAATTAGTACTGCTAATGCCATTTGTTTTAAGTTTTTCATATTACCTCCTATATGTTTTTGTTTCTATCTTGTTTCTTATTTATCCTAGTACATCATCATATCGCCAATACCGAATGTGAAGTAGCCACTTTTGTTTGTTGCTCCACCAGGGTTTGTAAGTGGAATACCGTAATCAACCGACAATGGTCCAAGCCCAGGAATATAAAGTTTTACACCGACACCGGCTGTGATTGCTTGACCCGGTCTTTCGTATAAAATATTTGTAACTGCGTTTGTTCCTTTATCCGCACCGAAAACTTTACCTGCATCAACAAAGAATGAAAGTTTTAAGTTATCAAAGAATGGAACTTTTTTAATTCTATCTAAGAATAAGAATGGAGTGTTTAATTCAGCAGAACCCATTACGTATCCTGTACCTGAACCTACTGTACCCATTTTGTAACCTCTGATTGTGTAAGGTCCACCTAAACGATAACGCATAACTTCAGGTGTATGGTTTGCACCGTGAATAATTCCTCCTGCTTTTGCCATTAATGAGAATGAAGATTTATTCATAACAGGGAAATATTTTTTGATTGAACCGGATAATTTACCGTGAGTTTTGTTCAAATCGTCAAGTGCAATATTTTCTGAGAATTTAACTCTTGCAACTACACCATTTCTTGGGTTAACAGATGAATCTCTTGAGTCATACATTAATCCAGGTGCTAATTCAATAAAGAACCCACCCTCTAACTGTTCATCACGAAATCTTTTAAATGCAGTTCTGTCTATACTTCCAAATTTGCGATTTGCTAATCGATAAAGTTCGTTAAAATCACCTTCAGATACATCAACGTGTTCAACTCCTAAGTTGAATGTAGATGATAATTTAGGGTTATGTTTAAATCTGTGAGCTACAGCAACTTCTGCCCCAAATCTTTCTTCCATTGCAAGAGGTACTTGATAAGAACCAAAATCTCTGTAGAATATTTTTGCAGATAATGAATTATCTGCGTTTAAGAAATAAGGTTCAAAGAAGTTGATTTCAGCTTGCAAGTTTGCACGACTTAACACTGATGCATCACTCATAATAACACCGGAACCTGCTAAGAAGTTAGCTCCTAATCTTTGGTTTTTACCCATGAAGTTGTTATCTGAAATCCCTGCTGAACCGAAGAAACCTGTTGAAGAATCAATACCTGCACCGACAGAAAGCGTTGCTGAACGTTGTTCTTTTACTTCAATTGTTACATCGAATAAGTCTGAGCCTTCAACAGCAGGTTCAATTTCACGATTTACATCTTTAAATGCTTGAGTTGCATATAATCTTACTAAGTCAGCTTTGATAAGATTTTCGTTGTAAACCATGCCAGCTTCTGTTAAGATGTTTCTTTCAATAACGTAATCTTTTGTTTTTTCGTTACCGATAATAGCGATTTTGTTAATTCTACCTTCTGATAATTTAATGTTTACGACTCCGTCAGGATCATCGTAAAATTCACTGATTCTTGCTAAAATATACCCTTTGTTAACATAACAATTTTGGATATTTTCCAGTGCTTCGTTGATATGAAGAACATTTTGAGGTTTTCCTCGTAGGGGTAATAAGTAGGATAAAATTTCTTCAGTAGAAACAACAGTATTTCCCTCAATTGTGAAGTCTGTCATTGGGATATTTTCTTCAACAAAAATCTTTAATGTTATTGATTTATCCGGATTTTCAACTGGAATAGCTTTTAATTTTTCAGAGAAAAAGCCCATTTGATAAATGCGTTTTAAGTCTGTTTGTAAAAAGTCGCGGTTGTATTCATCGCCCGAATGAAGTTGCATTTTTTCAAGAATATATTCGGGTTTAATGATGTTTGAGCCTGTAATTTCAATGTCTTTAATGTATTGTTTTTTATCTTCTGAAATTGTAGGTTTTTGAGTAGTTTTTTCAGCAGGGGCTTCAACTTTTACATTTTCGATTGCCAAAACGTTTGTCGCTCCAGCCACAAAAATACAAATTATAAGTAATAGTTGGTATATATATCTAAGTGAGTTCAAAACTCAAACCCTAATCTTTTGTTCCCTTTTCGCTTGAGGTTTTTTAAATCTTTTTCAAACGAAATCAATAACTTTATCCTACATAAATATTATATCTCAAATATACTGAGAAAACGATTTATTTTAAAATTTTAACACAATGTTACATATGAAACAGAATATTATTTTTTGCAAGTTGTTACTTGTTTACAAAAAGATAATTTAAAAATTTTGAGGTAGAATAATTTTATGAAAAAAACAGTGATTTTTTTAGGTTATACGGTCTTGATTTTTATTGCAATAAGCATGCTTTTTCCGTTTTTTGCAATGGTTAATTTAGCGTTTACTCAAGAAAGTGATATTTTTAAAAATGCCGGAGTTTTGTTTCATACAAATTTAACTTTTGATAATTTTATCCATATTTTTCAAGAAATTCCTTTAACAAAGTATTTCTTAAATAGTATGATTGTTGCATTATTGACGACAATCGGACAAGTTTTAATTTCAGCTTTTGCGGGATATTCTTTTGCAAGATTAAATTTTAAACATAAAGAATTTTGGTTTTTGGTTGTTTTAATAACAATGATGGTTCCGCCTCAAGTTAATATTATTCCGTTATTTTTTGTGATGAGAGAATTGCATCTTGTTGATACGTATACGGCATTAATTCTTCCTGGGTTGTTTGGAGGTTTTGGAGTATTTTTAATGCGTCAATTCTTTTTATCTTTGCCAAAGGATTTGGAAGAAGCTGCACGGATTGACGGTTGTAATTTGTTTAAGATATTTTTTAATATTGCATTGCCGATTGCAACTCCTGCTGTTGCAACGTTGACGATTTTTACTTTTGTAACTACTTGGAATAGTTTTATGTGGCCTTTGATTGTTACAAACTCGGAATCAATGAGGACATTACCTGTCGGGTTGGCTATATTTAAAGGTAGTTTTCGTGAAGTGATTATGTGGGGTGATTTGCTGGCATGTTCTGTGGTTTGCACAATTCCTGTTGTTATAATTTTTCTACTCGGTAAAAAATATTTCTTATCCGACTTACTATCAGGAGCAGTAAAAGAGTAGCCTTATTAATAGACAGTCGGGTAGTTCTAATATATTGTGAAAAATTATAATATTTGAGTATGCAAAATACAGTTACCCAAATGGCAAATGATACGTTTGTTGCAATGTTTACACACGATTTGAAAACTCCGATTAATTCGGGTATCTTTGCCCTTGAAATGTTGTTGAAAAATTCGACGGGTAATCTTAATGATTTTCAAAAAGAAATTTTAACTGATGTTTTAAACGCTTCAAAATATATGAAAAATCTCGTCGAAAATGCTTTATGTAAATTTAAGGCAGAGAGTGGAAAATTAAAGTTAAACAAAGAAAAAGTTTCTGTAAAAACTCTTGTTGAGCATTGTATTTCCGAAACAAAATATATTTTAAACGAGAAAAATCAAGTTTTGAATTTTGTAGCACCCAAAAAAGAGTTGTTTGCAAATCTTGATTTGGTAGAAATGACAAGGGTTATAAATAATTTAATTTCAAATGCGAGTAAATATTCTCCTAAAAATTCAGAAATTAATATTAATTTGAAGAAAATTTCAAATAAATTTTATTTTGAAATTCAAGATTTTGGTTGCGGTATAAAAATGCAGGAATTAGATAAAGCGTTTGAAAAATACATGCGACTTGCAAATAATCAAAAATCAGCAGGAACGGGATTAGGGTTATATATAACAAAACTTATAATTGACGCACATAATGGTGATATAAAAATAGATAGCAAATTAGAAAAAGGAACAAAAATTTCGTTTAGTATTCCACTAAAATCTCAAACTTTAGTTTGAGAAATCTAACACTTTTTTATAATTCAAATTTTAATTCAATTTGTTAAAATTAAAATGAAAGAAGGTGTATATTTATGGAAAATAGAAACGAAAACAAATACGTAATTGGTATCAAATCTAAAGAATTAAATTTTAAATCGCTTGCTAATTTAGCAATTTTAATGGACAAAATGGATTTGAATACAAAACCTGTTGCTTTAGATTTAAAAGAAGTTGAAAGCGTAACAGAGGATTTCTTTACTTTTATAAAAAACTTTTCAGAAACAACAAAATTAACTCTTTTGAACATTCCATCAGAATTGTTTGCTCTTTTAAACTTGAGAAGGTATGATAAAAATGTTAGAATGTTTAATAACAATCTTGATTTTATCGAAGATAAAAGAGAACTTATTAACAGAAAATTCCACATCGTAAAATAAAAAATAAGAAAAATAAAAATATGGGTAAAATCTTTCAAAAAGCTGTATATTTAATCCTTGCGTTGCAAGAAAAATTTGCTAGAAAACGACACGCAAAAAATTTAACCAGTTTTACAAATTCAACATCTAAAACGGTTATGAATAATGGTTGTTCTCTTAATTTGACTGCTAAAACAGAAGAAAATAAACAAAAACTTGAAAGTAATGTAAAAGCAATTTTGAAAAATTTTGAAAATATGCCTGAAAAAATGTTGCTTTACATTGAAAGAAACGGAACACCAGTTATAAGACATAAAAATGCAGGTAAAATTCTTGATATTGTTCGTGAAGAACAAGGCTATATCAGAGAATTACATGGTTTGAAAGCTTTTTTGTTGAATTTACTTTTGTATAAAAAACTTGGATTTAAAACCTCACCGATATTTTTTTTAGAAGAGGGTGAATTAGATAAATATGCAATGATTCATCAGTTTTACAAATGGTATGCGATGAAATTTAATATGCCAGGGTTTGATTCAAGGGCTCAAGAAAACTTTAGAAAATTTGTTGATGAAAGAAGTTACTTAAATTTGGACAATCTTAACGTAGATGAAATTATTGCTTTAAAAGAAGCAATTGCACGAGATGTTGATGCAATAAATTTTGTTGAAAATATTGCAAAACAAGGTGAAGCAAGTCAAAAAGCTTTGAAAAAACTTACTGATGGTGGAGCTTCCGTTTAAAGTCTAAATCTATTTGTCAGAATTTAGCAAATTCAAATCCAATAAAATTTTTGAGGTATCTTTTATTAATCCAATACTCCATTTTAGGATTAATCCGCCACCAATAAATCCCATTACGGAATCTAAGAAATAAAGACCGAAATATTTTCCTGCTAATAGGGCTACTATTGCAAAAATAGAGGTTAGTGCATCTGTTAAAATATGCAAATATGCCGCTTTGAAGTTGTAATCTTCTTCTTTGTGGTTATTGCCGAATTCCATTATGAATACGCAAACAAAGTTTACGACAAGTCCGATTATTGCAACTAAAATAGCTTCGTTAAATGAAATGCTTAAGGGATTGAATAATCTATCCGTTGATTCGTAAATTATCCAAAATGCGGTAAGTAGCAAGAATAATGAGCTTGTGTATCCTGAAAATGCGGATATTTTTGCAGATACGATTTCACAATTTTTGCAATCGCTAATTTTTCTTATGAATAAATAAGCTAAGAATGTAACAAACAATGCTAATGCATGAGTTCCCATGTGAAATCCGTCGGCTAACAATGCCATTGAATGACTTATATAACCAAAGAAAATTTCTGCAATCATTGTGATTAATGTCAAAATGATTACAATAAGAGTTTTTCTTTCGTTTTCACTATTTATATCGTGATGATGATGGTGTCCGTGATGATGCTCGTGGTGTAAATGTCCGTGTTCCATAAATGTTACCTCAATTGATGTAAATGCCCGATAATATCTTCAATTGTTTCTTGTCGTTCTTTTTGAGAAGCTCCGTCAAGGCAATGCTCAATATGTTTTGCTGCCATAATCTCCCAAACTCCTCTTAGGGCAGACGATACAGATAACAATTGGTTTAAAATTTCCATACAATCTCTATCTTCAATAACCATATTTTTTATACCTTTAACCTGCCCTTCGATGCGGTTAAGTCTTTTTACGATTTTTTCGGTTTCTTCTTTAGTTCTGCAATCTGCCATATTTTCTCCTTGTGGTATACCCCCCACCCCTATATTATTACTCTTGTTTTTAATTTTGTCAAGTGAATAGTATAAAAACCATTCCGAAAGCGTAATGCGAAAATGCAACACTTCTACAATAATTAATTTATGAAATATTCGAATAAATTGGCTGAATATATAAGATATAGAAGAACAGAAGCTGGTTATTCCTTAAACAAATTTGCTATTGAGGCAGAAATGGAATCTTCAACTTTATCAAGAAACGAAACTAAAATCAATGAAATTAGTATTGATAATTTGGTAAAAATAGCATCTGTTTATAAGCAAACTCCAGCTGAATTTTTAAAAGATTTTGAAGATTATGCTAAGGCAAATTCTTAATTTTACAGTTCAAAATAAAAACTTTTTAATGTTTATAACCGCATTAATGTACATTTTAGGCATTTTTGCGTATTTTACGAATTTGTCAATAGTTATTTGTTTAATTCTTTCAATTCTTGGGGTAATTGGAATTTTAAAAAATTTTATTTCTCCAAAATTGGTTTTATTTTGGATTTTCGTTTTTTATTTTGCGTTTATAAATTGTACGTTAAGAATTAAAAATTCTGATGATTTAGTTAATCTTGCTCCGTCCGAATGCACTTTAACAGGACAGATAATAAGTATTCCGAACAGTAATTTTGCGGATAAAACAAAATTTTTCTTTCAAACGGATAAAGGCAGAACTTTGGTTACGGTTCAGTCAAAAAGTGAAAATTTTGATAATTTAAAAGTTGGAAATTATTATCAAATAAAAGGAAAGTTAAGAACTCCATTTGAGGCGGTAAATCCGTCGCAATTTGATTACGGCACTTATTTGAGGAATTATGGCACGTTTACCGTATTTTATGCAACAGATACAGATGTTTTGTATATTGAAAAGGATTTAACTTTAAAATGGAAGTTCTTTCAAATCTTAAATAATACTCGTAATAGAATTTTGGATACTCATAAAAGCTTTTTAAAAAGTCCGAATGTTGAAATTCTTGGTGGTATTGTGTTTGGTGATGATGCAGTTGCACCGCCTGAATATATAAAGACTGCGTTTATTCATTCCGGATTACTTCATATTCTTGCTGCAAGTGGTATGAACGTTGCGTTTATATATGGTTTTTGGTATTTCTTTTTGAGAAGAATTTTCAGAGCTTCTTTTAAATTAACTGTTATCAGCGGAATGGGAGTAGTTTTACTTTATGCAATGATGACTGGACTTGGCCCGTCTGTTGTTAGAGCTACTATAATGATTTTGTTTATTCTTGCAGGAAAACTTATTGATAGAGATACTCATTCAATAGCGTTGCTGTCTTTGGTTGCAATGCTTATGTTAATTTATAATCCTGCGTATTTGAATGATGTTGGTTTTCAGTTGTCTTTTCTCGTAACTTTTGGACTTTTTGTATCTTCAAATCTTTTGATGCACAAGGGGAACAAAATTATCGGATTTATAAAAGATTCAATTTTAGTACCTTTTATTGCTCAAATTTGGGTTGCCCCGCTTCAAATGTTTTATTTTAATACGTTTAGTACTTATTCAGTCTTTGCAAATATTGCAACAGCATTAATATTACCGCTAATTTCTTTTTGTGGTTTTATAAGTTCTATTATTTCTGTATTTTCGCCGATTTCACAATTTGTTTGTAAGTATTTTGATATAGTTTTAACCCCGTTTTTAAATCTGTTAGTCAAAATTTCAACATATTTTGCAAATCTTCCTAATTCGTTGATTACAACAACTCACCCGAATGTGTTTCAAATTCTTTTGTATTACACGATTGTGCTATTTGTAACTTTGTTGTTTAAACAGTTTTCAAAGAAAATTCTAGGTATAACTTTAGGCTTGTTAGTAGTCTTGTTGTTTTCTACTATAACTTTGCCGAATAAAAATTTAGAGATAACAACCTTTGCCGTTCAAAATGCTGATGCATTTTTGATAAAAACTCCACAAAACAAATATTTTATAATAGATACTGCAAAATCGGGTTATAATGGCGGTAAATCTCAAGCCGAAATAATTATTCTAAAATACTTAAAAGATAGAGGAATAAAGAATTTTGAAGGAATGATTTTAACGCATTTTGATAATGACCATTCAGGCGGTGCAACAGATTTATATAACAATTTAAAAATAAAGAAAACTTATGTAAATAACTTGAATGACAAATCTTACACCTCGTCAAAAATTTATAAAATCGTAAAACCTTTGATTATCGCACCAAATAATCAAATAATTTACACTGAGCCGAACTTTGAAATTAAAACTTTTAGAACTGAAGTAAAAAATAATGATAATGAAAGTTCAGTTATCACAAGTGTAAAATATAACGATTTTTCTATGTTGTTTATGGGTGATGCAGGTGTTATTGCTTATAACAAACTTAAAAACGAATTACCTAAAAATATAAAAGTTTTGAAATTAGGTCATCATGGAGCAAACAATGTTATTAACAAAGAAATGTTAGCAGAACTAAATCCGCAACACGTAATTATTTCATCGGCAGAAAATGACAAAAATCACCCACATCCGTTGACGCTAAATATACTAAGAAAAACAAATGTTTTGAGAACGGATATTCATAATTCAATAAAAATTTCGGTTAATAAAAATAGGCAGAAAATATACATTTTCAATAAGGATTTGAAAGCTTATACAAGATTGTAAAAATGACACTAAAATGCCTATAAATAGTGAGTTTTACACTATTAACTTTTGTAAAATTTCATGCAAACATGTGCTGTCATGAGATTGAGAAAGTCTTAAAAATATGTTACAATATTAGTAGAGCGAAGTAAAAGAAAAAGATATACATTAGCCCACAAAAAACGCTCTAGAGTGTTATTCCCCATGCATTTATAAAAATAGCACCACTCTTTCAAAAAAAAGGTATTCAGGTTCAATAAAAGCGACGAAGAGTTTTTTACAAAACCCTTTATTTGCAGTGTCTTAATGGTGAAATTATGAATACCGAAATTCTAAATCTTAATCCTCGAAGAATGATTGCCGCGGCAATCAATTTGACGATGAGTGCTAGCCTGATAGTTTTGGTCGGTAGTTTGATAAAGAGTCCGCCGATTATCGCACAAGAGTTGAGAATTGCTCAAGGCAGTATAGTTGCACCGTTGCTCGAGGAAAGAAAAGTTAAAGAGAATATAAAAAATATTTCAGTTGAGGAACGAGAGAATAACTTTAACCAAAATATAAGGGCTAAGTATAAAAATAGTCTTATATATGATGTAGCCCCAGGGATTAAGCATATAAAATTAACAAGAAATTACCAAGGGCGACCTGTACGAATAAATGTTGTAGAAGTAAACAAAAATTTAAACCCTAATATAGATATAACCCCACAATTATCGTCTTCAAGATTATCTTCAAAATCATCAATCACAAATATAGCTCAAAAAAATCATTCAATTGTAGCCATAAACGGTACATATTTTAAACCTCAAACAGGTGTTCCTTTAGGAACTTTAATGATTAACAAAAAATTATACACAGGACCGATTTATAATCGTGTAGCCATGGGTATTTTTGACGATGGCTTTGATATGGCAAGAATAGAGTTGAACGCAATTTTGAAAACTTCAAAAGGTGATTTAAAAATTGACAATATAAATCAGCCGAGAATGTTATCAACATATGTAATTGCATATTCTCAAGAATGGGGTTACTTTGCACCGCCAAGTCCGAAATATGGCATTCAAATGGCAGTTGAAAACGGTAAAATCACATCTATTTCAACCGACGCATTACCAATTCCGCAAAATGGTTATGTAATTGTAGGACCAAAAGATAAACTTGAAAAAGTATTTAATTCAAGACGAGCAAATTTAGATATAAAAACTATTCCAAATTGGGATAATGTAAATCACATTATCAGTGGTGGACCTTATTTAGTTAAAAATGGTGAAATTTTTATTGATATGACAGAACAAAAGTTAGGTGCAATCGGTGGAAGAAATCCAAGAACCGCAATTGGTTACACTGCAGATGGTAATTTAATAATGGTTGCGGTTGACGGTAGAGAGGGTTCTTCAATCGGAATGACTTTAAGAGAACTTGCGTATTTCTTGCAATCTTTAGGTTGTGTTAACGCAATGAATTTAGATGGTGGCGGTTCTACCGTAATGTATGTAAACGGTAAAGTTGTAAACGCACCGAAAGTAAGAGGTGGTATTGCATTATCAAATGCTTTAACAATAGATTTGAAATCATAATTCATCGGATAACATATCTTCTTTATTTGCAACGGGCGGATTTCCCCAAGAGGTTCGCCCTTTTTCTTTACTACTTTTCGACAATTTTTCGTAAAAAAATAATGTAGAAAAGGTTAATGGAAAAATCCCTCAAGCACATTTAACATAGCAATGGGGGAAAGTTATGCAACAAAAATTTATTATAATGGTTTTAGTTATGTTTTTAACAATAAACAGTGTTTTTGCAGAGAGTAAAACTTCAAAAACGTTAAGTAGAATTGAAAACAATTTGTTTGGGGTTGAATATGTCGATAATACAGATAATGAAAGGCTTTCACGTATTGAAAAACACGTTTACGGTGAAAGTAAAAATGGTAGTGTAAAATTAAGACTTGACGATTTAGCTAAAGATATTGCGATAAATCAAATGGGACAAGAAATTACGCCGAAAAAAGATACTTTTATGGAAGACGAAGATTATTCAACAAGACAGGCTTTGGCTAAACAGCAAAAAGACGAATATTTTGAACCTGATAATCCAAAAATTGAATATCCGACGGTTAACGAGCTTGAAGAACAAGTTTTTGGTAAAACTTATAAAGAGTTAGATATTAACACACGACTTTCAAAATTGGAAAAAGAGGCATTCAAAAAAACTTACGAAGATG
>CAZKJV010000014.1:0-20502 GCA_964553175.1 uncultured Muribaculaceae bacterium
TGCAAAATTCCTAAAAGTTCATCAAAATTTGAATGAAGCTTTAGCTCGTGCAACTATTGCTTATGGACCTATTGTTGATGGAGTTGAGGGTTCTGTACCTTTGTGGTTCAGAGATTTAAATAATGTTAATGATAAAATGGTTAGATTTGGAAAACGAATGACAAAATTTCTGAAGGTTCAAAAAGTATGTAATATTGGTGGATCTGGTTGTTTTAAATCAGGAAATATTTCTTATTTAGCTGGTGGCGATTCTGGTGACTCAAATACCGGTTATAAAGTTATTCTTGCAGATGGCTCATCTGTTTCTTTTGAACATTGTTGGATGCATGTTGATATTGATGGTCCAAATAAGGGTAAAAATCAATATGGTGATGACATATTTACATTAGCAGTAAGTGATGATGGACGTTCAATTGTTGGCAATCAAGAAAAAGCTCCGGCGGATCAAAAAACTTTTGCGAAGTTGTTGGCTCAATGTCAGCAAGGACGTGGAAATTGGGCTAGTTCTTGGGTTTTAAAATACGGTAATATGGATTACAAAAAAGTAAACTCAAGCGGTAAATGTTCAAACGGTAAAACTCCGACTGAATCAAACCCAAGATGTAATTAGTTCTGTTACCATTTTTTGAAAATGAAAAATGCCGCAAGGATTATGAAAACAAATCCTACTAGGTAATTCCATTTGAATTGTTCTTTTAGGTACAATACAGAAAAGACTGAAAAGACGATAAGTGTGATTATTTCTTGTATAGTTTTTAGTTGGGCTGCTGAATAATATTCTGAACCTAATCTGTTTGCCGGCACTTGAAAGCAGTATTCCAAGAAAGCAATTCCCCAGCTTACCAAAATGACAATCCATAGGGTTGTACTTTTAAATCTAAGGTGTCCATACCACGCAAAAGTCATAAACACATTTGATATTGTAAGCATTATTATTGGTAAAAATGGGCGAATACTAGACATGTTTAATTACTACTAAATTCCTTTCATAAATTTCTTCTAACGGTAACTTATATTCTATCACGTCAATAACTTTTGCCTTATGTTTTTTTAAAGTTTTTTCAGCTTGTGTGATTTCTTCTTGTGCCGTTTTTGATTTATAAACCACTAAATATCCGTTTTTTTGAAGTAGTGGAAGTGCATATTGAATTATCAAATCAAGCTTTGCAACTGCACGGCTTGTGATTAAATCAAATTTTTTATCTTTAATATTTTCAACTCTATCGCAAATTGTTTTGAAATTTTTTAGGTTTAAATTTTCTGCTATTTCGGAAATTGCACGAATTTTTTTTGCCGTGCTATCAATTCCAGTAACCTCTAAATTAGGATATTCAATTGCAATCGGTAATGCAGGAAATCCACCACCTGTCCCGATATCAAGAATTGTTTTTCCTGAAAAGTTGTATTTATCAAAAAATAATTTTATCGACAACGAGTCTTTTATGTGTTTTTCTTCTAAGTATTTTTCGTCATTCTTTGAAATCAAGTTTAAAACTTGATTTTTTTCTAAAAATAATTTTTTATATTCGTTAAATATTTGAGTTTTTTCCATTTTTAAACTCTGCTTCAATTTTTGTAAATGTAGCTGTACCAATTCTGAATTTGATGTCGTCAATACGCATTTGAATTTTACTTAAATTGTCTCTGCTGAAATCATTTTTTGCAATATCAAATGCACTTAAGTATTCTAGTAAAGCGTTTTCATTTTCTTTTTGGCTGTAATAGTAATCTCCTGAGGCAAGAGTTGCTGATGCCATATAGAAAGTGTCATTTAATTTTCTTGCACAATCTTTTGCTTTGTTCAAATACTCAATAGTCTTTTCTCTAGAAACTTTTTGTTCCATTTGTGCAAGTTTTGTCGCTGAAAAATACATTCCGTCATAGTTATTGTTTTTCTCATCAAGTTCGTATGCTTTAATGAAATATTTTGAGGCAATTTCTCTTTCACCTTTTTCAAGATGAAGAGTTGCAATATTTGAATATGCAGGAGATAAGTATTTATTAAGAGTTTCATCACTGCTTAATTCAATACATTTTTTGTAATATTCAAGTGCGTTTTGAATATCACCTTTGTCGTCTGCAACTAGTGCGTATTTAAAATACAATTCTGACAAAGTTTCAGTATCCATTGCAGGATTTGAAATTGATATTGCTTTTTTGTAGTATTCGTAAGCACTGTTTATATTTGAAACGCTGTCTTCCAAGTTTGCAAGAGCAATATATGCTTTTGTTATCAAAACTTCAGGCATGTTGTCTGAGTTTATAATATCCATAAGGTATGTTCTTGCTTTATCTTGCTTGTATGTTTCATAGTAGATGTTTGCAATATTTAATTTGATATAATTTTCTTTTGCTTTTTCAAGAGTTTGTTCGTAAAATTCTCTTGCTAATTCATAGTATTTTAATGAATTTTCCCAATCTGACATTTTTTGGTACGCAAGTCCGAGTTTTGTGTATATAACCGGCAAATGAGTGTAATAATCGTCAGATTCGTTATATGTCAAAGCAATGTGATATAACTCAATCATCTTCGGATATTGGTATTGAGATTCTTGCTCTTTTGCATATTGTAAAATATCTTCAAGTGTAACTTTTTCAGGTACGGTTTCTTGTTCTGACGCTTGTCCGTTTGTCTGTGAATTTTGAACGTTTATCGTTACGTTAGAATTACCTAATGCCTTTTGTTGTGCGTCTTGTAGACTCTCAACGCTTGCTGTTAGCATTTCTATTTCTTGTTGAGTTAATTTGAACGGCAAATCTTTTTCATCAAAGCCGAGTTTGTTTAATTCTACGTTGATATTAACATTTTGAGGTGCTGTGAATGAATTTTGATTTGATTCAACCCATTTGCCCTCTTTATTTTGTGTCGGTTGTTGTTCTTGTTTTTGCGGTTGCGGTTGTGGAGTTTTTGTCGACATGTTGTTGATAGAATGCTCTTTTATATCAAGAGTTTTTTCTTTTGCATACGAAACATAGCCTATTTCATTCTTTGCAATCTTTGTCGGGTCAACTTTTTTCGGCAAGAACATTGTGTGGTATTCAATTTCTTTTCTCATTGTTTGTCTTGAAAGTAAAATTGTTCTTTCAAGTGGTTTTAGCGGTAATTGTTTTTCATAAATATCTACGATATTTTGGTGAATTTTTACTGCAACATTTTGAGGAATTGATACGTCAACTTGCTCTTTAAAGTAATCTTGTACGTATATTTGATTATCATCTTTCATTAAAATTTTGTTTTCAAGTAAGATGTTAATTGACTCTTCGTCGTACAAGTTTAATTGTTTTAATAGCTGAATGCTCATTCCGTGTCTGAATAAGCATAACAACCAGAAAAATCTAACTGCAATTGCAGGAACTAAGTCGATTGATTCTTTTTCTAAAAATTCATAATAATTCATGAAACTTTTTTTGAAGTTTTCTAAGAAAGTTTCGGGTTGCAGTTCTTTTGTCTGCATAATTTTTAGCGAAAGTGTAATAAAAAAGTGGTAACCTCTTGTGTATTTGTACAAGTCGTCAAGAACTTTTTTATTGTATTTAATTTTGTTATTTTTTAAGAATTTTTCAAAAAGAGTTTTGTCTAAAGCGTTTGTAGTAATTCTATCAAGCGGATAGTTTTCGGGGAACATCGACGCTTTAAAGGTTCTTCCGATAAGTATTGTTTTTACTTTTTGGAAAGTTGTTAAGTGCAATATAAAATCAATAACATCTTTTTTGTTTTCGTCAGTTAAAGCTTCAAAAGAATCAAGGATTATCAAAATAGGTTTTTCAATTGTTGAAAAATATGAGTGAATTTTTTGGTTAAAATTCTCAGATTTTACTTTTGGTGTGTTTATAACTTTTTGTGCTTCAAGTTTTTTAAACTCTTCAAAAAATGTTAAGAAAATATCATCTAAAATCGTTGTTTCAAAACAGTTATGTTTTAAAATTATCGTGTCTTCCGATAAAAAGTTTGTAGAATAGTTTATAAGTTGAACTTTTCCTGTGCCTAAAAAACCGTTTACGTATAAAATAGGTCTTTCGTTTTTGTAAAACTCGTAAACGTCATTAAGCTGTTGTTCATTGTTTTCAATAAGAATCGGATCTATCATCTCATTGTTTAGAGTTAATAAATCTTTTTTATCCAGAAAAAAGTTTAAAAATTTATATTGCATACGCATATATTAAACGATTTTAACTTTTTTTGCAAATTTTACCCAAAATATTGCAAAATTTGTATATTAATAGTATTATGGTATAAACGAGGGGTGGTAATATGGAATTTTTTAGACGTCATCAAAAAATCATTATAGGCATTATTGCATTTACTTTTATAGCTTGGACTATTGGTTTATTGATGCTTCCGTTAATGTTACGTTAGGAATTTGTTAGTGAAAAAGATTTGGGCAAAAAAAGGAATAATTTCATTGCTGTTAATTGTGTTAACAGTAGTTTTAAGCACTTCTTTTGCATCAGCTGCTCAAGTAAAAACAAAAGAACAAGCACGCCAAAAAATTAACCATTTAAAATGGCTTGAACGTATTGAACATAACAAATTGTACAAAAATCAACAAAAACTGGAAAGCACTGCAACAAGTTTAGCATCTTCAAAAAAACAACTTACCAGCACCTCAAACGAACTTGCAGGCTTGGAAGCTCAATTAAGCGTTGCTCTTTCGGAATTTTCAGCACTTGATTTTCGTATGAAAACAAGAATTAGAAAAATTTATAAATCACAAAGAAAAGGTTTCTTTGTGTTATTGCTTTCTGCAAATGATTTCAACACATTCTTAGACAGAATGTATTTTGAATCAAAAATTATTAAACAAGACTATGCAAGAATGAAGCTTGCTAAAGACAAAGCAAGAGAAATTGCTTTGTTAAAATATACTATTGAAGAAAAGAAAAGAAATCTTGCTCATTCAATTAAAACAATCAATTATCAACAACAATCTATTCAACGTGAAATTGCACAAAATGAAAATATGATTCATAAACTTCGTACGGATAGGGTTGCTTATGAGCGTGCGGAAAAAGAATTGGCAAAACAATCTGCAAGTATTGGTACAATGATTAATCGTACAGCAAAAAGTAAAGACGACATTTCTGTTTCGTCAGGATTTATTAAACCGATTGCAGGTCGTATAACTTCGCCATTCGGTTACAGAACGCACCCTATATTCAATAGCCGTACATTCCACTCGGGAGTTGATATTGGCGGTCAATACAGAGGTGCTGTAAGAGCTTCTAACTCCGGTAAAATTATTTATACTGGTTGGTACGGCGGTTACGGTAAAGTTGTTATTATTGACCACGGTAACGTAAATGGTAAACCGACAACGACTTTATATGCTCACTTAGATTCTATTTCTGTTTCAAACGGTGCGTATGTATCAAGAGGTCAAGTGGTTGGACGTGAGGGAACAACAGGTTACAGTACAGGTCCTCACTGCCACTTTGAAGTTCGTGTAAACGGTAAACCTGTAAATCCACTAAATTACATATAGGGGTAGTATTTTGTTAAAATTAAAATATATAATAACTTTTATAATATTTACAAGTTTAGTTCTTCCGGCAACTGCCGTAGAAGATGTTATTTTGCAAGAACGTTCTGATAATATGACAGAATTTTCTGATTATACTGGTGAAAATTTCTTCCGTTCAAAATACGAATTAGAAAAAGAAAGAACTGACGAAATTAAAAGAATGGAGAAAGTATATTATTCTGAATTTAGACCCCAAAGAGTAGGTAGATATAGTACAAAATCAAAAACTATGCCACCTTTGAAAAAATTGAGAGTAAAGCTTTCTAATATAAAATTTGAAAAAAAATCAAAAAATTTAGAATTCAAAAATGTTGATGCAAATGGTGTAGTCGTTGAAGAAGAAAACGAAGTTATTGCTCAAGAAGCTTCTGAAACTCAAGCTATGATACGATGCAAAACTTTAAAATATCTTCCTGAACAAAACGTTATGGAAGCAACAGGCAATGTTAGAGTGTTGTTCCCTGCTCAAGACACAACTTTGTATGCAACTCGTATGACTTATGACAACGTTAATCAAATTATTCAACTTTATGATGATGTAAAAATTATTCGTCAAGGTAGTGAGATTTTTGGTGATTACATGAAGATTAATTTGAATGATGAATCTTCATTTATTAAAAAACCTAGAGCCTCTGAATTAAATTTAACTGTTAATGCTGAAAATGGTTATATGTTCGGAGATAAAGTAATTTCTGAAAACGGTAAAATTACTTCTTATAATGATAATATTATAGACTTAAAATCTAGAGGGTTTGGAACTCATTTAAGCAGAATGATTATTCCTGAAGAAGATTTGTCATATCTTTTCAATGAAACAAATTGTCATAAATTGTTGATGAAAGTAGACGAAATTAATATTAAATCAAAAGCGGGTCATGATGTTGTTCAATTAAAACACCCTAAAGTTTATTCAAATACGGGTAAAAAACTTTTATCAATGCCATCAATGACTTTTTATGCTAACAAAGAACATACTTATTTTGAAGGAAATTATCCCGAAATAGGTTCTTATTCCGGTTTTGGTATGTTTGCAGGTCCTGGGCTTGTTTTGGAAGCTCCATTTGGTTCAACTTTAAAACTTTTACCCACAATAAATTATAAAAGTGGATTAGGTTTTGGGGGTATCGCAAAATTTAAAAGTGGAACGAATAAAACTGATGTTGCATACAATTCAGCATCAAGCAGAGTTTTGGTACAAGGTTATCAACGTTTAGACGACCATTTATTCTTACATTATGGTATGAATTCATATATGGACGACTGGTTTTTAGGTCGTAATTGGCTTGGTTATGGCGGGGAATTGCTTTATGAAAGAGGCTTTAAACATAGAGATTTCTTGTATGATAATGCAGATTTAAGATTCCGTCATAGAATATCTGCCGGTATGTTCAGAGAAAATGAAAAAAATCGTTCAAATGATAAATTTTCAGGTTACCACAGAATGGGTACTGCAAGATTTAAGTATATGGCTGAGGTAAATCAAAGAATATACTCAATGTTTGACGAAAATGAAAGCAAGTACAATGACGGTTGGAAGAAAGTTGATTTTGATATCATTGCTCAAGGTTCAGCTGCTTTGTATGGTACAGGTGATACCCAAATTATAGGTAGAATTGGTCCAAGATTGACTACTCAATATAAATTCTGGCGTCAAGAGTTAGGATATTACTTGTCTGGTTATAGTGATGGCTCACCATTGGTTACAATGGATATGTATAGGTATGGTTCTTCAAATGTTTATTTAAGAGAATATTTGAGATTAAGCAAATATATAACTTTAGGTTTATATGGTTCTTACAACCTTGCCGATGACGTTTATGATTATCAATATAATAGACGTTCTCAATTAAGAGAGGCTACATTCTATGTTGCACTTGGACCTGATGATTTAAAACTAAATTTAGGTTATGACTTAATTCGTCAAAATACATATTTTGGTGTTTCAATGGCAATGAATACAAAAGGTTCAACTGTTGAATACAAAAAAATGGAAATTAAAAACCCTGAGGGGTTAGGAAAAGTTGAAGGTGAATTAAATTCACTTGAAGAAGAAGGCAATTTTGTTGCTCCACCTAGTCCATATCGTTCAAAAGCAGTTGTAGAAGAACTTGAAGATGCATCAACCGTTATGAGAGGGGAAACTCTTTAATGAAAACTAGAAAAGAATTAGAGAATTTGTTGATTGAATACGGTCGTTTGTTGGGGACAAAAAACTTAACCCCTGGGACTTCTGGTAATTTGTCTTTCAGATACGGTGATAAAATTTTAATAACCGCATCAAATTCAGCGAATGGTTATTTGAAGCATGATGATATTGTTTTAATTGATTATGACGGTAATCCGATTGCAGGTGAAAAGAAAAAGCCGTCAAGTGAAAAGAATTTGCATACTGCAATATATAAAAAAAGACAAGATTTGAATGTTATTTTACACGTTCATTCACCTTATTTGTGTTCGTTTGCAGCTGCAGGTTTGGAATTAGATGAACCTGTAATGGCTGAAATTACTTATTATTTTGGAAAAATTCCACTTGCGGAATATGCACTCCCATCAACAAAAGAACTTGCAGATAATACAGTTAAATTCTTTGACGAATATAACGCAGTTTTAATGGCAAATCACGGTTTCGTTATTGCCTCTGATAATATTGAAGATGCTTATTTAAAACTGGAATTAGCAGAATCTTATGCACAAGTTGTTTTAAATTCTAAAATCTTGGGTGGTGCAAAAGTTTTGTCGGAAGCTCAAAAAAATGAAATTTTAGCGTTAAGAGGTTAGAATTATTCTTTTGTTATAATTTTTTGAGGATTTTCGTATAAAATTTTTGTTTCAGAAGAAAGAATATAAATTTTTATAATATTCTTTTTTACTTTTTTGGTTGTATCTTGTGGCTTTGTTTGATAGTTATTCTTCACAATGTAATTATATATTGCGATAATGTTAAGTTTAATAGGCTTTTTGTATTTTATTTGGTTATTTTTTGGTAAAATAAAACTTAGTTACAGGTAGGAATTATGACTTTTAAACAAAATTTAATATTGATTGCAGTGATAATTTTAGCTGTAATCACAATAGTTCTTGTAAATGTTTGGAATAACAGTCGTTCTGAATCAGACGGACTTCGTACGTATGCGGAAGCTTTAGAGTTTTACAAAGATAAAGATTACCATAAGGCATATAATTTATTTGCAAAAGTTAGAGGTAAATCAACACTGAAACCTGCGGCGATTTATCGTCAAGCAAGATGTGCAGAAATGATGCAATCAAGCAAACTTGCAATGAAGCATTATAAAACTTTAGCGTGGAGATATCCAAATTTCGCTTTATCTGTGAGAATAAAATATCTGATAGCACAAAATGTTTACGAAAAATCACCTAAAAAAGCAAAAAGACATTTTCTGTCTATTGTGAAAAAATATCCTAATAGTGAATATGCAATTGCATCAAAATATTACTTAGGATTAATTCAAGTAAGAGAATTAGAGGGAGTTACAAACCAAACAAAATTATCTTTGGATATTCAAAAGGCAGAGGATTATTTCAAAGCGTATTTGAAAGATGCCCCAGCAGGACGTTATGCAATTTATTCAATAAATAAATTAAAAGAATTAAATACAAATACTTTAAACGGCGAAGATAATCTTTTGATTGCACGCTCTTATTATTCATTGGGTGAATTTGAATTAGCAGAAAAACATTTGAACAAAACGAATGTTGCTTATAGCTGGTGTGATATTGTTAAAAATTACTATGAATTAAAAAATTATGCAAAAGTAAAAGAATTTACAGAAAAAGGGCTTGATAAATATTCTCAATATGTAGAAAAAGAAGATTTGTATAAAGCTGTAGATTTGTATTTGTTAACTCAAACAGGTAATAAAAACAATGCAATTAGTTATTTAGGAATGCTTGTTGAAAATAAAGATGGCGAAGATTATATAACTTATTTAACTTGCCAAAATGCACCAAGTGAGTTTAAAGACACTTGTTATGCTAATTTGTATAATAAATTTCCAAAAGGACAATTTGCAGCAGATGCTTTGTCAAAAATCTTTTATGCGAATGTAAAATATGAAAGATATACAACGGCTAAAAAATTGGGTCAAGAACATTTGAAAAAATTCCCTAATGTAAATTCAACACCGTTTGTATTGTTCTGGCTTGCAAAAGCGGAAGAACGCTCAAAGGATTATGAGGGTTCAAGATATTATTTTAAAAAGTTAATGAAAAATTATCCTGATTCTTATTATTCATATCGTGCGTATGTTGATATGTACAGAATTGAAGATCCTTTGATAGCAAAAGATTTGATAGAAAAACCTGTTGTGTTCCCTTATGAGCAGTCAAAAGATGGGAATATGGTTGTAAAACTTGCGTTATTGAAAGATTATGGACTTGTTAATGAGTTGTGCAAAAATGATAAATTTGTACAAAGTTGGTTAGCTTATGAAAAAGGTGATTATAATACATCTGTTGTTATGGCAAGAGATGCAATGGATAAATTAACGGTAAAACCTCCAAAAACAGACTTTAGATGGCGTTTGGTTTACCCTATTCATTATTATAAGGATATAAAAGAATTTTCCTTGAATAACAATCCTGTGTTATTGTTATCAATAGTGAAAGAAGAAAGTCATTTTGACCCAAAAGCAGTGAGCGGAGTAGGTGCAAAAGGTTTGATGCAACTTATGCCACAAACTGCAAATGAAGTAAAAAATTCTTACGGCTTGAAATTTAGTGATGACAATTATTTGTTTAATCCAAGAAATAATATTCAATTGGGAAGTATGTATTTTTCACAATTGAAAAAATGGAATGATAATAATGAGTTTTATGCAGTACTTTCATACAACGGAGGTTCCGGCATGGTTAGAACTTGGAAGAATACTCTAACTTATAGTGACAGAGATGACTTTTTGGAACAAATTCCATACTTGGAAACTCAAAATTATTTGAAAAAAGTTTATAAGGCATATTGGAATTACGCAAGAATTTATCAAGAAGAGTAGCCCGAGCAGAGGTATGAACGTAGTGAGAGTCAATTTGTTGCACGGCGGTGGTGAAACGGCGGAAACAAATTGTGGTGCTGTTTAATTCGAGAATGTATTTTGTGTAATAGGATTGCCACGTCGTTTCATTCCTCACAATTACAATTGACGAAATGTAACAAATGTAACAAAATGTAAAAATAATTTTACAACGGTGGAAAGTCAAGTATAATCCCTAATAGAATAGAATAGAATAGAATAGAATAGGCGTATTGTGAGTTTTTCCCGCCAATGGTAACATGGAATTATGCATGGAAACATTGAAACTGAGGGCGGATTTATGAAAAAATTATTGGCGTTCACTTTAGCCGAAACTTTAATTGTAATAGGTATCATTGGCGTTGTTTCAGCGTTGACTTTGCCAAACTTGAATAGTTCAACAGGTGAAAAAGAAAAAGTCGCTAAGGTAAAGAAAATTTATCAAAATCTTGAAGATGCATTAGGTCGTGCCGTAGCTATTTATGGACCTGTTGAGGAATGGTTTGTGAATGATACAACGCATGTTGCTCAAGCTACTCGTTTTGCTGACCGTATAACTGAATTTATGAAAGTGTCTAAAAATTGTGGTCACTCAACCGGTTGTTGGTCTACTAAGTCATATTATTCTGTAAAGGGTACTGTATGGGAAAGTAATTATTATAGTTCATTAAATGATTCTTATAGATTTGTTATACTTGCAGATGGTACCGCATTGGCAATTGGAGCTGGTGAGCTTTTAAGTGGAAGTTTTGATTGTCCATATTTAGGACAAAATAAAGAGGCTGTAATTATCCGTGTAGATATAGATGGTCCAAATAAAGGACAAAATAAAGATGGTGTTGATATTTTTCATTTTAGATTAATTGATATTGGCATTACACCGGATAATCCCTGTTTTACAAGAACGGGTAATTTGGGTACGGAGAATTTTTCTCAAAATATGACAGCTTGGGTAATTTTTAATGGCAATATGGATTATTTAAAATGTAGTATGAGTGAATTAAATTGGGAAACAAAAACCAGTTGTAAATAGTTTTGACAGTATTTGTTTATAGTAAAATTATTCCGAATTATTTTAGCAACATGCAATCGCCATAAGAGTAAAATTTATATTTTTGTTCGATTGCCTCTTTGTACCCTTTAAAAATAAACTCTTTTCCCTCTAATGCACTTACAAGCATTAGCAATGTTGATTTTGGTAAGTGAAAGTTTGTAATCAAATTATCTACAACTTTGAACTCATAAGGCGGATAAATAAACAATTGTGATGCGGATTTGCAGGCTTTTATTTCGCCAAATTGTTGGTATGCTGTTTCAAGAGTTCTAACTGATGTTGTTCCAACCGCTACAAGTTTTTTTCCTTGTGCTTTTGCGTTGTTAATTTTATCTGCCGTTTCTTGTGAAATTTCAAATTCTTCGGAATCCATTTTATGGTCTAAAACATTTTCACATTTTACAGGTCTAAATGTACCCAAGCCGACTGTAAGGTTTACGTAAGCTATTTCAACACCTTTTTGAGCAAGTTTTTCAAGTATTTCTTCCGTAAAATGTAATCCTGCTGTTGGTGCAGCAACTGAACCCTCGTTTTTTGCATAAACTGTTTGATAGCGTTCATAATCCAAACTTTTACGCTCATCGTCCGTCATTTTTCTTTCAATGTATGGCGGTAGAGGAATGTTTCCAACTCTATCCAAAATTTCATATAAAATTCCGTCGTAAATAAGTTCTATTAACCATTTCCCGTCGCCTAAGTTTTCTAAAGCTTTTGCTTTTAACTCGTCAGAAATTTTTATTTCTGTACCGATTTTAATTCTTTTTGACGGTTTGATTAATGCTTCCCAGTTTTTGTCACCTTTGTCTTTTAGCAAAAATATTTCAATTAAAGCACCCGTATCTTTATATCCATAAAGTCGTGCGGGAATAACCTTTGTATTATTCAAAACTAAGATAGTGTTTTCGTCAAGGTAGTCAACAATATCATAAAAATGTTTATGCTCAATTGATTGAGTTTGCTTGTCAAGCACCATCATTTTACATTCGTCACGTTTTTCGCTTGGTGTTTGTGCAATCAATTCTTCAGGTAAATTATAATCAAATTCACTTACGAGCATTTATTCTTTATTTTCAACCTTTTTTGCTTTTGCAACAACGCTATCATCAATTTTTTCTTTTTTCTTCAAGTCTTCTGCTTCAAGTTGTTTGTTGATAACAACAGTTTGAATAACTTGGATTACGTTGCTTGAAATAAGATATAACAATACCCCTGCAGGAATTGGAATGAATACGAAAGTTGCTGTTAACATAATCGGCATAAATGTATTCATAGATTTTTGAATAGCCTCTTGAGCAGGGTCTTGGTTTTTTGTTTTTGTTGTTGCCATCATAATTTTTTGAGTGGCAAACATTGTTAAACCGAATAATACGATTAAGATAAGTACGTCATAGTGAAGTGAGCTATGAATTGCTTTTGTTGGGTAATTAGCAACCAAAAGACCGTCTTTTCTTGTGAAAGTCATTGCTTCGGTTTCTTTTGTTTGAATGTCTGTTATTGAAATTTCAGCTTTTTGAATTTTATCTAATTGGCTGAATTTTAAATCTAAATTATCAAGACTGATTTTGAAATCAACTGCTTCACCAGGAGTTAATTCGCCTTGAATTTCTACGGCTTTATTAGGTTTAGTGATTTTTACGTTTTCTAGAACTTCTTTATCTAAATAAACTTTAGCTGTTTTTCCTGCGATAAATGTGTCGTATTTTGAAACTCCAAATACGCCGTCATTTGAAATTCCTGCATTTGTTTTTAAAGTTGCATCAAGTCTGTTAATGAATAAAAATGGAGAATCACCTGCAATTTGAATAAATTGAGGGCTCATTAATGCTGAATATAACAAAATGAAAATCGGCATTTGAATTAACAATGGGAAACAACCAGCCATAGGGTTGAATTTGTGTTCCTTGTAAAAATCCATCATTTTTTGTTGCATTTGTTGAGGGTCATTTTTATAGCGTTCTTGAATAGCTTTCATTTTTGGTTGAAGCAATTGCATTGTTCTCATAGAACGTTGTTGTGAAACGCCTAATGGCCATAATGCAAGTCTTACAAGAACTGTAAGTAAAATAATACCTACGCCAAATCCACCGTATATAGATAATCCTTTTAAAATGTTAATCGTGATAGTTATAAAATCCATAATATTTATCCTCTAGCTAGTTGTAAACTTAAAAAAAGAACCGTCATAGGACGGTTCTTTTTTAAATGGTCGGGATGACACGGTTCGAACGTGCGACCCCTTCGTCCCAAGCGAAGTGCGCTACCAGCTGCGCTACATCCCGTCGCCATTTCTTAATTAGATTTTATAATAAAGATATTTTTTCGTCAAGCATTATTCTTTTATTACTTCAATTTCTTCATAATCTGTTAAGTATGGAAGATGTTTTTCAGTAATTAATTCCCCAGGAAGTAAAATTGCAATCCCCGGTGGACATTCTGCGATGACTTCTCCGGAAATTCTTCCGATTGAATCTTCTTTTTTTACAATTTCTTTTTCCATATAAAACGCATCTCTAAGATGATATTTTATTTCAGGAGTTAACATTGGCATGTGTTTTTTATTTTCTAAATGGTAAATATCTGAATAATCAGTTTTTGTGATTTTTTCTAAACTGTCTGCAAGATATTTTATTTCACTTCGTTTGTTTCCAAGGTTCACAAGGATTAACGCACCAATGTCAGATGCACTTTCAACTTCTATATTAAAGTCAATTTCTAAGATTGATTCAAGTCTTTTGCCCGATAAACCATCTACTTTTATAAAGATTTTTGTAATATCAGTTTTAAATCCGAAATCTGTTTTTAATTGATGAATGTGTTCCATTTTATCAATTCTTTTACGTAAATATTTCGCATTTTTTATTGTTCTATCAAGTTGTTTTTTACCGCTTTCGCTTGAAAGGTTTGCTCTTGCTGCATCTAAGCTTGCTAATAAAATCAATGACGGGCTTGTTGTATGAAGTAATTTCAACGATTTTTCAATTTTTTTAACATCAAGTTTTGAATTATGTGCGATGTGTAACATTGAGCTTTGACTCATACTTCCGCCTGTTTTGTGTAATGATTGCACAACGGCATCTGCTCCGAGTTGTAATGCAGGAGTTGGAAGATTATCGTTAAAATTCCACAAACTTCCGTGTGCTTCGTCAACAATCAAAGGCACATTGTATTTTTTACAAATTTCGCTGATGGTTTTTATATCTGAAATAACGCCTTCGTAAGTTGGGTTTGTAATCCATACAGCACCGACATTTTCTGTTGTTTTTAATAGTTGTTCAATTTTTTCTGGATTAATATTTCCCCATAAGCCCCATTCGTCAAGTTTTTCTGGAATTAACCATACAGGCTCTGCACCTGAAATAATCATGCCGGTTAAAAGTGAACGGTGGCAATTTCTGTTTGTAATTATTTTTTGACCTTGTTTTGTTACACCCATTGCCAAAGCAAGATTTCCAACGGTTGAACCGTTTAATAAAAAAAATGTTTTTTGTGCATTGAAAGCTTTTGCTGCAAGTTGTTCAGCCTCTTTTATTGCACCTGTTGCGGGGTGTAGTGTTCCTAAGTTATCAAACTCGTCAGTTGTGTCTACTTTTAAAGCTTTTGTCCCTAAAAGGTCTTTAAATGATTTTAGTGTTCCGTTTCCTCTTGTATGTCCCGGGATATGAAATTGAAAAGACGGGTTGTCATAAGCCTTTTGTAAGGTTTCAACAATCGGTGCTTTTACTTTATTTTTTAAGACTTTTTTTTCTTGTGTATCTTTTTGCATTTATATTTCCTAAATCAAATAAGATATTACAAAAAAAGTATTTTCTTTGCAATGTTTTTTTGCTTTAATTGAAACAAACATGAAAACGATTTTTCTAATGGTGATTATTGGTTTTTTTTTACTTCCTTTGCAAGCAAAAGCAGAGGAGCCGATTTATCTTGCAATTCAAGATGTTTCCCCTGAATTTTTAGAAAAAACTGCCCCTAATTTAAGTGAAACTTTGCAGAAGCCTAAAAAAGGTAATGAAATCTATAACGAGGGTGAAAATTTTATTCCAAGACTAAAAACAAAAATAGAAGCGTCTGAAAATGACGGTAAAACTCCATTAGAGGCTGAAGTTGAGTATGATGTTTTGTTTGATAGCACTCCGATTTTTTCTGAATATACAAAAATGGAGTTTGAAAAAGGACCTATTGAAACTTTAGACCCGTCTTTTGTTTATCAAGGGCAAATGAATTTTGATTTTCTTCATTCTGGATATTCTACAAAATACGATAACCCTGTTGCGGAGTTAGTTTTAAAAGGTAAATTACGAAATAAAGAAATTTATTATAATTTGACTTTTGATATGTTGTCTTATGACAAATATAATTTTTTCCAAACATTTTTTAAAGATTATTCTTTGATTTTTGAAACAATTCCGAATAATAAAATTTCAGTTGGCAGATTTAGAACTCCGATAGGTGTTGAGGGTGGTATGAGTTCATATACATTGCCATTTATTGCACGTTCTCAAATTTCTAGAAATTTTGGTTCCGTAAGAGGTATGGGGGTAAAAGTTATCGGTGATTACAAATATGTAGATTACAATATTGGCGTAACAAGTACCGATAGGCAATATAATGATTTCTTCCCAGGGCTTGAATTTAACGGTTGGATTAATTTTATGCCGTTAGAAAATACTGATGGAAGATATGGTGTGTTGAAAGTTGGTGGCGGTTTAAATGCGGGACACAAAGATTTTGACTACAATGTAGTGGGTGCTTATCTTTCTTATAAATTCAGAAAATTTGCACTTGAATCAGAGTATGCAATTTCAAACGGTTCAAATGGTAATGAGGGGCTAACCCGAAATAAAGCACAAGGTGTTTACACAACTTTGTCTTATAACATAACAAAAAAATTACAAATTTTGGCTCGTTATGATTATTTTGATGCAAATAGAAAAATGTCAGGCAAAAATATTACAGAATATACCGCAGGGATAAATTATTTTATAAAAGGTAGTGCCTTAAAATTGATGTTAAATTTTACACATCGAAAACCTGATGATGAAAAAGCTTCAAATCGTATAATGTTGGGTACTCAAGTTATTTTTTAGTCTAACATTTTTAAGTTGAAATTTTTTGAACATAAAAAGCCCTCAAAAGCATGATATGACATGGTTTTAGGTCTGTTTACATTTCTTAATAATTGTGTTAAAAAAGGCAATTATTTTTAAATGAATTACTTTATATAAATACGAGAGATAATTAGAGAGTAAATAATGACACCAATCAACGCACAATTCAATACAGCATTATTTATGATGAACGCTATGAAAAGCTTCTCTTCATCTAATACTTTCTCTGCATACAACACTAACTCAATTTTTGGTTTAGGATCTTCATTCGGTTCATTCAATTCTTTCAATACAAACGCAACTGCAACATTAGGTCTTTTGAATGCATTAAATTCTTTCAACTTCCAAATGCCTGCATTCAACTTCAACTTCTCAGCAATGCCTGCAGTTCAAACTCCATCTTTCAACTTTGGTTCTTTTGGTACAAACGTTAGAGCTAACTCTTCAAAAGTTACTTTCACATCTAATAAAGCAAGAAATGCAGTTTCTTTAGCAACTTCTCAAATCGGTGTTAGAGAAAACGGTGCTTCAAATGATAGTATCGAAGTTCGTAAATACAAAAACGGTGCTGTAAACTCAAACGCTTGGTGTGCATCTTTCGTTTCTTGGTGCTATGGTCAAGGTCAAAACGACGGTAATAAAAAAACTTTCGGTTACGATGCATCAACTCAAAGCATCAGAGCAAAAGCTATGAAATCTGGTCATTACTCTTCTAAAAACTCTGGTTATGTTCCACAAGTTGGCGATTTAGCTATTTGGAGATATACAGCTTCTTCTGGTCACGTAGGTATCATCTCTAAAGTTAACGCTGATGGTTCTTTCGAAACAGTTGAAGGTAACTGCGACAACCAAGTTCAAAAAGTTACAAGAACAGTTAGCAGCAAAGATTTCGATGGTTTCGTAAGAATGAACGAATGGTTAGAAGCATAATTTAAAATAAATATATAAAAAGCGACTGAGAAATTAGTCGTTTTTTTTATACAAAAAAAAGCCTCACAAACTTTTTTGTAAGGCGATTGAATTAGTGTACATGCATGTTAAGACCATGCTAACGGGCATGGCAACCATGTTTATCTTTCTTTACAATTGCGTGAATAATTTTAAGTGATAAAATTTTTTTATGAATGTTTCGACGGGGAAATTAATCACATCTGATAATATAAAAATTGCATATAATCATTATAAAAATGGGCATAAAAAAGTTTTGGTTATTGCTCATGGTTGGTTTATGGGAAAAGATTCCAAAGCCTTTAGGCTTATGTGTGAAGATTTTTCAAGGTTTTATGACGTTATTTGTTTTGATTTTAGGGGGCATTGTAAAAGCTCCGGATTTTATACATTTGGGGCAAAAGAAACTAGAGATTTATCTTGTGTCGTTGATTATGCGAAATCTCAATATGATAAAATTTATTTGATAGGTTTTTCGTTAGGAAGTCTTATTTCTATTAATTATTGTGTAAAAAATAAGTCTGTTAATAAATTGATAGCGGTAAGTTCACCTGTTATTTTTGAAAAAATTGAAAACAATGTTTTTAGTCCAAGTGCTTTTATTCCGACTTTAAAAAAATTTGAATTGGTGCGTTGGTTATCAATTAGATTTGTTTCGCCGTTTATGAAAAAGCCAAAGCCTATAAAACTTGTTCGCAAGTTAGGTATTCCTATATTTTTTATAGCAGGTGAAAATGACCCGATTATAAAATCTTGGCATAATAAAAAACTTTATTCCGTTGCAAAAAATCCTAAGAAAGAGTTGATTATTCCAAAAGGTAAACACGCAGAAGATTTGTATTTAGAGCATAAAGAACTATTTTTGAAAAATTGTATTGATTGGTTAGAAAGTGAGAACTAATGTCTGAATTAAAAAATAAGTTTGATTTTTATATACGTGAAAAAACAAGATTTTCAAGAAAAAATTATTCTCCGACTCCTCAAAATGTTTCGGATTTAGTTCCTGCGTCTGAATATGATTTGACGATTTTAAAAAAAGATATAACAAGACAAAATTGTCAGGAAAATTTGTATGTTTTGGACATTTTAGACAAGTATTTTAGAATTTATCCTAGTGAAAATTTGAAAGTTTTGGATATTGGTTCAAAAAATTGGAATTATGCAAAAGGTGAATATATCTTTTTTAATCATAATTGCCATCATTTAGAGATGACTGGCGTTGAATTAGATGCTTATCGTTTGTGTTGGAATTTGTTTAGCAGAAAAGAAATCGCAAGATATAATATAAAATATTTGCCATTTACTAATTATATTGCAGATGATTTTATGAATGTTAACGGTAAATACGATTATATAACTTGGTTTATGCCGTTTGTTGGTGAATATCAGCATAAAAAATGGGGATTACCGATGAAATATTTTAATCCTCAAAAAATGCTTTTGCACGCTAAAGAATGTCTTGTTGACGGCGGTGCAATGTTTGTTGTAAATCAAGGTGAATCTGAATTTTGGTTGCAAAAACAATATTGTGACGATTTGGGTTTGAGTTATCGTGAAATCGGAGAAATTTCCAGCGAATATTCATTTTATAAGTATCCTCATTATGCGATGATTATTTTTTAATTTAAAAAATCGTGATACAATTTAAGAAAAAAGGAAAATTTATGAAAAAAGTTTTGATATTATTTTTTGTGTTAGTATTATCTACTTGTTGTGCATTTGCTGCGAAGTATAAAGTTAATAATTCAGGAGTGGTTAAAAATAACGGCAAAGTTGTTACACCTAATATCCCTGTAAATAATCCATATAATGTTTATCAATCATCGCAGTATGTTTCTTCTAAGGTTGTAAAAAGTGCTCCTGTAAATACGATTGAACTTGTTATGGATTATTCGGCTAGTATGAGTTCTTGGATTGTTCAAGCAAAAAAATCTATGACCTCTATCATTGCTCAAATTCCATCACAAGTCGGTGTAGGTTTTAGGGTTTTTGGACAAAATGATAATAATGCAAAACAAAATTCTGAAGATGCTTTAGCAAAAGTAAAAAAAATAGTTAAAAAGAACGGTAAATATCAAGTCGAAACTGAAATACCAACATATTTGGGACATACAACAGGTTATTGTTCTGCAACTTCTCAAGTAGCACCTATTTTAGCTTCAAATACAGATAATATTTTAAAAGGTATGGAATCTACTAAACTTGGTAGTGCAACGCCTTTGGTTTATGCTTTGGATAGAGCTGTAAATCGAGATTTTGCTGGACTTGATAAAGTTTCACCTAAGAAAATTGTGTTAGTTACAGACGGTGGTGAAAATTGTGGCGGAGATCCTTGTGAGTTTGCTAAACGTCTTATGGCAACAAGAAGTGATGTTCACATTGATGTTGTTTTAGTTGCAGGTTCATTTGATAGTTTATCTTGTCTTGCAAATGCAACAGGCGGTAAATTGTACAGAGTAAATAATTTAAAAGATTTTTCAACAGTTTTGACTCAATCTATGAAAAGTCAACCGAGAAATGTTAACTCTAACGTAAATACAAATACAAATGCTCCTGCTCAACAATATGAGTTTTATGAATATTAATTTAGTGAAACTTCATAGCTGTTGTTTTGAAATTTAACAAGTAATTTCAAATATGTTGTTGAGTCAAAACCAACAGGCGGAGTTCTAAATGAATTTGTTCTTAAAAGTGCGTTGTAAACTGCGGAATTTAAGCTGTCATTGTCTGATAAATTCCCTGCTTTCTTATTTGTAATTGTGCCGTCTTTATTAACTTTGAAGTAAAATGAGCAACTTCCGTCTCCAACAACTGTCGTGAAATCTATTTTTTGAAAAATATTATTT
>CAZKJV010000015.1:0-19780 GCA_964553175.1 uncultured Muribaculaceae bacterium
TAATAAAAAGTGCGACGATATTTTCAATATCGTCGCACTTTTAAAAAACTTTTTATGACATTAATCTAAAACTTAAGCAGTTTCATCTAATTTTTTATACCAATTTTTATTGATAAGCATTGCCAATTTATGTCGTTTTGCATATTCGCACAAATCCTTTTTAATTTCAGGAGCTAAAATATACATTGTAATAATATTTGGTACAGACATTGAAATCATCATAGCGTCTGTAATATTAATTACTGAACGCAAATTCATAACTGAACCCAGAATGATTATTAAACAATATGCAATTTGGAATGTTAAAGTTCTTTTGTAACCTTCGCCAAACAAGAAGTTCCAAGCTTTTTGTCCATAATATGCCCACGAAATGATTGTTGATAAAGCAAATAAAAGAACTACAATTGCCAAAATAAATGGGAAAAATGAAATTACAGATGAAAAAGCACCTGAAGTCATTTCAATGCCAGAAATACTGTTTGATTCAACATGATAACTGTTAGTAATTGTAATTACGAATGCAGTTAAAATACATAATAAACCAGTTAAAAAAGGTTCAATTAAAGATACAAAACCTTGAGAAACAGGTTCATTTGTTTTTACTGTTGCATAAGCAATCGGTGCAGAACCTGTACCTGCTTCGTTACATTGTACAGAACGTCTTAACCCCATAATAATGGTACCAAAAATACCACCTGCAACAGCTTCTGGGAAAAACGCTTGTTTTACAATAACTACTATTGCGTGAGGGATTAATAAAAAGTTTGCACAAATTACAACTAAACCAGAAATAATATACAATGCACACATAAATGGAACAATTTTTTCTGTAACGTTTGCAATACCTTTGATACCGCCAACGATAATCAAACCAACAACAATTGCAATAACAACACCGATAATCCAGTTTTGACCGTACAAAATACTATTTTCACCACCGGAAATATTTATCAATTGTTGTGCAGTTTGGTTAATTTGAACCATGTTACCGCCTGTTATACCGCCACCAATACAAAGAACAGCGAAAATAACCGATAAAGGTTGACCTAACCAACGTAATTTTTTACGAGTTAGACCGTGTGCCATATAATGCATTGGACCACCCGAAATAGAGCCGTCTAAGTTAAATTTTCTATATTTTACAGCTAAAGAAGCTTCAACAAATTTCAATGACATTCCTAAAATGGAACCAATCAAAATCCAAAAAGCAGCCCCCGGACCACCAAGAGAAATTGCAATTGCAACACCTGCAATACTTCCTAAACCGATTGTACCTGATAAAGCAGTTGCTAAAGCTTGGAATGAAGAAACTTCACCGTTATTTTCATCTGAATTTGTATCAGGTTTTCTCAAAATATCTATTGAGTGTTTAAAGCCCCATATTGCAATACCTCTAAGGTAAAGCGTAAAGAAAATACCTGCAAACAAAATCCAAAAAATAATTATTGGAACTTCAGTACCACAAATTGTAATCGGGAAAAATATCCAACTTGCAATTGTGTCAAATACAGGTGCTGCGTATTTATCTAAAGTTGCATCAATATTAAATGCAAAACATGGGCTTTGAATAAATACCACTAGTGCCAATATAGAAAAAAATAATCTAAACATCTAAAAATCCTAACTTCTATGCTATTTGCAAAAATCAATTCTTGCGTACTATAATTATAGCAAAAATATAATAACCGTTATAATCCTTTATATAATCTTTAAAATGTTTTTTATATACAATTCGGCACAATCCGTTAAATTATAGGTTTTAGCGGTATTGTAACATTTTTTTAAGAGTATTTCTGATTCTTCTTCTGATAATTCTTTTATTTTTTGTAAAGTTGATTTTACGGAAGATACCGTCGGCTCTGTTAAAAATCCATTTTCACCATTAATTATAATTCCGTCAATCCCTTCTTGTTTTGTGCAAACAGTGATACAACCACTTGCCATTGCCTCAATATAGACCATACCAAAGGTTTCGTTCACACTAGGCAAAACAAAAATGTCGGATTGTCGCATTATATCTAAAACTTCTTTATTATCTTTTTGCCCAACAAATTTCACGTTATTTTTAGCAATTTTCTTTAAATTATTTAATTCCGAACCACTTCCAATAACTGTTAAATCAAATTCCGACAACTCATTTACCGCTTGAATTAATTTATCAACATTTTTTCTTTTAATTAAATTTGCACAAGTAACTATTGTTTTTTTGGGGGTGGAAGTTTTCAATATTGGTTCAAAATCAATTCCGCTTTCGCAACAAAAAACTTTTTGCTCAAATTCAGGATATAATTTCAAAAATTTTTCTTTTATAACCCTACTACGACAAGCAATTCCGACCGCTTTTTTGTAAGCTTTTTCCATTTGAGATTTAAAATAAAACTTATACAAAGGATTTGTCAAAACTTCTAAATCCGAACTATGCACGGCACAAATAATTTTACCGTCAAAATGATTTGAGAAGATAACACCACTTGGCATATGAGCAACAATCACATCATACTCAAACTTTGGTAATTTATTTTTTACATCAAACAAAAACGGCGTAGAATAATTGACATTAAACACATTTCCATATTGCCCCGTTTTATAAAACGGTTTATTTCTCAAATATGAATTTAATAAAAAATTTGGTTTTATAACTTCTACATTATGCCCCAATTTTTGCCATTCTTTTACAAAAGAAAACAAAGTTTTAGGAGTTTTTATTTCATTCGTTGAAATTGGATATAAATCAGTTATAAAAAGAATGTTCATATTTTTGATGTTAACACAAAAATACACTAAAATTTTGAATTGATTTTAAATTTTTCAAAACGAAGACTTGTCATGGGGCTTTTTTTTAGGTACGATTAAATCAAATGGTCAACGAACACAAGAAACTATCAATAGCCTTTTATTGGCACATGCATCAACCAGCATACAAATTAAATCCTGAAAGCGATTTTTTATTGCCTTGGGTTAGAATGCATGCGGTTAAAGATTATTTAGATATGGTTTTAATTATGAAAGAATTCCCAAAATTAAAACTTAACTTTAATCTTGTACCATTACTATTGCAATCTTTGATTGATTACAGTGAAAACCACGCTCAAGACGTTCACTCAAAATTGAGCGTAACTCCGATTGAAGAATTGACCGACAACGATAAAAGATTAATTTTGACTAACTTTTTTGATGCAAACTTCAACTCAATGATTTCGCATCACGAAAACTATAAAAAACTTTATAACAAACGTGTTATAGACAATGTTTACGACATTAACGAATACACAGACCAAGAATATTCCGATATTATGGCTTGGTTTAACCTTGCTTGGTTTGACCCTATTTATGGTGAAATATACCCTGAATTAAAACAATTAGCAGAAAAAGGCTCTGGATTTACACTTGAAGATAGAGAAAAAATTATTGAATACCAATTGGAAATAATCAGACAAATTATTCCAACTTACAAAAAATTTATGGAAGACGGCAAAATTGAAATAACAACAAGCCCGTTATATCACCCAATTTTACCGATTTTATTGGATATAAAATGTGCTCACAGAAACATTCCAAATCCGGAAGTTTTACCAACAAACTTAAAAATGACAAAAGATGCGATAGCACAAACAAAATTAGCTTTAGACAAAATAGAAGAACTTTTTGGCAAACGTCCAAAAGGAATTTGGCCACCTGAACACTGCGTAAGTGCAAAGACTCTTGATGTTCTTTCAGATTTAGGCGTAAAATGGACAATTTCTGACGAAGGTATTCTTGCAAACTCAATTAACGTAGATTTTATAAGAGATTTTAAAGGACACCTTGCAGACCCATATCACCTATTAAAAACTTACGAATACAAAACAAATAACTCAAAAATCAATGTAATTTTTAGAGATTCACTTATTCCTAACTTAATAAGTTTTGAATATCCTAACTCTGACCCACAAAAAGCTGCAGATGACCTTTATAACAGAATAAAAGTTATACAAAGCAGAATTTTGGCATCGCCTGATGACTCTCATTTATTGACAATTGCACTTGATGGCGAAAACTCTTGGGAAAATTACACCGAAGATGGCTCGCATTTCTTAAAAGCAATTTATAAAATGATTGAAGAAGACGATTCTCTTGAAACTGTTTTAATCAGTGATTACATTGAACAAGATAAAAACACAAAAAAACTTCCAAAAATCTATTCAGGGTCTTGGATTAATAGAAATTTCCAATTGTGGATTGGCGAACCGACAAAAAATCAAGCTTGGAATGCACTAAAACGCACCCACGATGATTTTATCAACTTTGTTGAAGACCACCCAGACCACCCAAATATTGAACAAGCAAGACATGAAATCTACACCGCACAAGGCAGTGACTGGTTCTGGTGGTATGGAGAGCCAAACAACTCAGGACAAGACCATTTATTTGATTATTTATTCAGAGAACATCTTAAAAATGTGTACAAAGCATTTGACTTGCAAGTTCCATCAACTTTGGAAATGCCTTTAAGTCTTATCAGCAAACCGTCAAGTTTACCAACGAGTGCAATCACTCCAATTATGGACGGGCAAGACAGAATTGATGATGAATGGCTTAACGCTGGCGTTATTCAAATGCCTGATATGCCATATTCAGAAGATTTAAAATTCTTCAAAAAAATTAAATTTGGTTTTGATAGCGACAATTTATATTTAAGATTTTATGTGGACGAAGAAGTTCGTGAAAACAACACAACCGCTGTACATCAAATGTATATGTATATGAGAAACAGAACAAGAAGAACAAACCTTTCTCATATTAGATTAGTAAGCAAAACAGAAGATATTTTCCAACTTATGCGTGAAAAATTTGGAACAGAATTAAAAATTTCATTCATAAACGGGCTTTTAAGACCTTTACAGTTCTCAAAAGCAATGGCAAACGACCTTTGGGTATTACAAGACCAAGACCAAATCAAAGTAGCTTATGATAACGTAATCGACATAAGTATTCCGTTTGATATTATTGATGTTGCTGAAAATGAAATGGTTGAATTTTTCTTTGCCCCTGCCGATTTAGACATTATGGAAAGTGCAGTGCCTCAAGAATTATTATTGACAATGCAAAGACCGACTACTCAAGTTTAATAAATTATTTGAATATAAACAGTTCTTGTTCTTGCCTTGTTGTCAAAATCAATAAGCACAACTTGTTGCCAAGTTCCAAGTTGCAAAGCACCGTCTATAAGCGGGATTGTCAACGAATTACCCATAATTGACGCTCTTATGTGAGCATAGCCATTTCCGTCATGCCAAGTTTCATCGTGATGATATTCAATATTTTGCGGTGCAATTCTTTCTAATGCCTCAGGTAAATCAACCAAAAGCCCTGGCTCAAACTCAATTGTCGTCAAAGAAGCCGTACTTCCTGACACGTAACACAAAACGGACGCATCTTTTAAAGAATGCATGTACACTGAGTTTTGAACATTTTTTGTAATATCAATAATATCAGTAAACCCATTCGTGTGGATTTGGAATTTTTCATTAATTATAGGCATAAAATACCTCCTTGAGTTATATTTATTAAAAACATTTTAAAACCCAAAAAATCACAAAAATTGAAATTCATCACATAATTTTACAATTACAAATGTAGCAACAAGACTATTAATAATAAAAAAAAGGCTGTCTATAAGACAGCCGAGAATTTTTATAATTCAAATAGCGAGTGTAATCTTTCCATAATTTCCGATTCCGGTAAGTCTTCGGTTAATTTATTCATATCAAGAGCCATTTGATAATATTCGGCTGCTTGAGTTTTATCGTTCAACATTTCATTTGCACGACCGGCATTAAAATATGCAAGTGTATAAGACGGATTAATTTCCAATGCTTTTACAAAGAATGGTAAAGCATCTGAAGCACAACCCAATCCATCAAGATAGATAACACCTAAGTTATTTTGTGCAATATCAAAATTAGGATTTAAGTCTATTGCTTTGTGATAAGAAACCATTGCTTCTTCAATAAAATCATTTTCCCATAAAGCTAAACCTGCTTTTGAATAAGCTCTATAATTTTCAGGCTCTAAATTTATTGCATCACAATAAGTTCTAATTGCATTATCACTATCACCCATTGCCATTAAAGCATCTCCAAATGATAATTTTATATCATAATTATTAGGGTCTAATTCGATAGCTTCTTTAAATTTATCTATCGCTAAATCTAAATTTCCATAAATTTCTGCATAGATTGAACCTAAAGCATGGCAAACAATTGCAGTCCATTCATTATCAGGATTAATGCTTATTGCCATATTATAATGATTAATTGCATCTTCATACAATTCAGCTTTTAAATAAGCATAAGCTAATGAGTTATGATAAAACGGATTTGTTTTTTCTTGTTCCAATGCTAGTTTGAATGCACTTACAGAATTTACTTTATCACCTTTTTTCAAATATAAATGACCTAATTCATAATAAATATAGCCACAATCTTCCGGTTGTAAAGCAAGCATTTCTGTATAATAATCAATTGATTCCTCAACCATATCAGGGAAATAAGTTTGAGTAAGAGTAGCTAATTTCATTAAATTAACTCTGTTGATAGGATTTGCCTCGTAAGATTTTCTATAAGCATCATAAGCTTCTTCCGGTTGTTGTGAATGTACATAAATATCACCGATTTTTGAATAGAAAATCTCTTTATGACCTGTTTTTGTAATTGCTAAATTATACAAATTGCATGCAACTTTTGGCATTTTTATTTTTTCTAAAAACGCACCTGCTTTTTCGTATGCAATTATTGAAAAATCTTCTTTTACAGAATGAGTTAACACTTTTAATGACGGAATATCATAAGAAAGCATAACTGCACCTGAAATAAAATAATAAAGGAAACTTAAAACATCTTTAAAAGATGCTTTTTTATCCGCAACACGTCTTAAAATTGACAAAGATAACATCAAACGAGGACGTGCAGATTTTAAACCTGTCAAATCAATGGCTTTTTTGAAATCAAGCTCAGCATCAGCATAATTTGAAGCTAATTTTTCAAAAAATCCTTTATAAATACAAGCATTTGCACTTGTAGGTGAACACAACAAAGCTTTGTTGCATTGTTCAATAGCTTCGTCAACATTTATTTCACCTTTTTCCCACATTAAAAGAGCCAAGCGATAGTATGCCTCAGGAAGTTCAGGATTATATTTTGCCGCACTTACATAACCTTCAATAGCGGCATTCCAATCTTCTTCTTGTTGTTTCATTAAATATCTTTGGTGAGAAATTCTTGCATTTTCTAACGCACTTAATGCTAATTCTTTTTCAGTTGGGGATGCAATAACTTGTTCAGACATTTTAAGATAGTCTCCTTGTGTTCGATACTTAAAAGGTCGGTTATGCAAAAATAAAGTTTAGACAGTTTTTTGAAAACTCATACATTTGTATTAATTTCATTTTTTTAACTTGTTAGAATATATTTATTATGATAAAATTTACTAAGAAATATAAGATTACTAGACTGATGAGGAAAATATGAAAAGCTCTACACTAAGACGTGCAAATCTATCCAAAGAAAAAATCCAAGTGATTGAAGCTTTGGCAAAATACAGACGTCAAATAGCAAATACAAACAACATACCTCAAGCACCTCAAATCAAAGAGCGTGAACTTGATATGTTGTGGAATAATTTCAAACAACACACAAAACAAGATAAATCTCCAACCGTATATTTAATTACAGGATTTATTGCAGGTGCTGTCGTAATGCTTATTATTACAACTTTATTAAGCTTGTCAATGAAAAGTATGAACGAATCTGCTTCAGATATAACAAAAGTTCCTGAAACAAAAATCGAAGACACAGCAATAACATTCATTCCTGCAGATAAAGAAGAATTAACAACAACAACTACTACTACAACTACTGCTGTTGCTCCTACAACACAAAGTTCTTCTTCTCAAGAAACATACACTGTACAAAGCGGTGATACCTTAGAAAGCATTATCATTAGATTTTACGGTTCATATAGTAAATCTCATGAACGTGCAATTAAAGAAGCAAACCACATGAATAACCCGAACGCTTTACAAATCGGACAAAAGCTTATCATTCCGCTTCATTAAAAACAATTTTAAAAAAATAACGAAAAGCAGTACCCCAAAAGTACTGCTTTTTTGTTACAAGTTGCCTAAAATTTTTGAGTAACCTATAATTAAGCAAGATTAAGGAGTATAAAATGGAATTAGAAATATTAAAACAAACAGACCCAACAGTCGCAGAACTTGTTGAAAAAGAGTTAGAACGTCAACAAAATACAATTGAATTGATTGCAAGTGAAAACTTTACATCAAAAGCAGTTATGGCAGCTTGTGGAACAGTTTTAACAAACAAATACGCAGAGGGAAAACCTCACAAAAGATTTTATAACGGTTGCGACAATATCGACGTAATTGAAGAATTAGCACAAAAAAGAGCTTGTGAATTATTCCAAGTTGACCACGCAAACGTTCAGCCTCATAGCGGTGCTCAAGCAAATATGGCAGTATTTTTATATGCCCTAAAACCTGGAGACACAGTTTTAAGTATGGATTTATCAAACGGCGGACACCTTTCACACGGTTCTTCTGTAAACTTTTCAGGTCTATACTTCAACATTGTAAGCTATGGAGTTAACGAAAACGGTGTAATCGATTACGATAATGTTGAAAAACTTGCAATTGAAAACAAACCTAAAATGATTATTGCAGGTGCAAGTAATTACTCTAAAATTATTGATTTCAAACGTTTTAGAGAAATTGCAGACAAAGTTGGTGCTTATTTAATGGTTGATATTGCACATATTGCAGGTCTTATTGCTGGCGGAGTACACCCATCACCTGCACCTTATGCTGATTTTGTAACAACTACAACACATAAAACATTAAGAGGTCCAAGAGGCGGAATTATCATGTGTAAAGAAGAACATGCCCTTGGAATTGATAAAGCTGTATTTCCTGGAATTCAAGGTGGACCTTTGGAACATATTATTGCAGGTAAAGCAGTTGCATTACTTGAAGCTTCAAAACCTGAATTTAAAGCTTATGCAGAACAAATTGTAAAAAATGCAAAAGCTTTAGCAAACGGATTAATAAATGAAGGAATGGATATTGTGGGCGGTATGACCGAAAACCATTTAATGACTCTTGATTTAAGAAGATTAAACAAAACAGGAAAAGACATGGCAAACGTGCTAGAAATTGTTGGAATTACAGCAAACAAAAACACCGTGCCTAACGACCCTCAAAGTCCTTTTGTTACAAGTGGTATAAGACTTGGAACCGCAGCGGTAACAACAAGAGGCTTCAAAGAAGAAGACATGGACGAAGTTGCAAAAATCATTTCAGGAGCAATTTACGCATCAGATAATGAAATCGGACTTAAAAACTTACGTGAACGCTCATTGAAACTTTGCAAAAAATATCCGTTGTATAATTAAAATAGAACAAACAAAAAATAGGAGATAAAACCATTTTTACTACACTCGGACAAGTACAAGTACATATTATCGGAGCATTAATATCCTTAATTTTAGGGGTATTTATAGTTCCTTTGGTAATTGCATATTCAAAAAAAGAAGGTTTGGTAGATTTACCAAACGAACGTAAAATTCACAAAATACCTGTTTCAAGATTAGGCGGTGTTGCAATTTGGTCAAGCACAATGCTAACATTCTTGTTGCTTGTATTTTTAAGTTATTACCCATACGGAAGTTTACTTTCAGGAATACTTCTTGGAGGTTCTTTAATGTTCCTATTAGGATTAATTGACGATATTTACAACTTAAATGCAAAATTTAAATTGTTTATACAAATTGCAATTGTAACCATCGTTTACTTACTAGGCGTAAAAATTGACACAATAATCAACCCATTTGGCGGAGTTTTTGAACTTGGTTGGCTTTCTTATCCGATAACTTTGTTATGGATTGTGGGAATTTGTAATGCAGTTAACTTTATTGATGGCGTAGACGGACTTGCAGGCTCTGTTATCACCGTAAATTCAGTAACTTTAGCAATCGTTGCCGTTGCAATGACTCCATCAAATTCAATCAGTGCATTAATTGCATTCATTCTTGCAGGCTCAATGCTCGCATTTTTGGCATACAACTTTAACCCTGCAAAAATATTTATGGGCGATTCCGGTGCTTTATTTGCCGGATTTTTATTAGCATCTTTGTCAATAACAGGGGTAATGAAAACCGCAACTTTGGCAATTTTACTACCGTTTGTAGTTCTTGCAGTACCAATCATGGATATTACTTTTTCAAGTTTAAGACGTATCTTAAAAGGAACATCGCCATTTGTTGCTGATGCAGAACATATTCACCATAAATTATTAAAAGCAGGTTTTTCACAAAACAAAACTGTTGCTATATTAACTCTTGTAGCAATAGTTGGCGGAGCAATTGCAACCTCAATCGTAGGTTCAATCGGACACTATTTGATTTATATGGTCGTATTATTATTAATAATGTTCGGGTTAAGCCTATTTAGTATCACAAGAAAACATCATTAATAAACGATAATAACAAAATAAAAAAAGGGGAATTTAAAAATTCCCCTTTTTTATTTATCAAAATTTATAATAGACTAAATATATTGCATTACATTTGATGTAGGAGCAAAACCTGTTTCAACAATACCTTCCATACGTTTTTTACGGTAAAGCATATCAACAAAAGCTTCTAATCTTGTGATAAAACCAGCTTCCCCTGTATGTTCATCAATTGTTAAATTCAATAAAGGTTTGCTAAATTGTTTTGATTGTCTTGTAATTCTTTCAATCATCAATGAATCAGGTCCACAACCAAACGCAGTAATCGTAATTATACCGTCAATTCTGTTATCTTTCAAATAATGACCTGCACAACCTATCATTTCTGTTTCATTTGCCCAATAAACAGATTGACCAAGAGTTGCAACACCTTCCATCAATTTTTCATCTGTTAATTGATTTGCCGTATAAACTTTTACGTTCATTTTGTTCAATTTTTCAATTACTTTCATTGATGCACGTTCATCATAAATATTGTAACCATGTGAAACTAAAGCAACTGAAATCGGATATTCTGTTTCATCTTTTTCAATTAAAAGTTTACCTGATATAGCATATTTCAAAGCTTTTTCATAAGCCATTCCGGATTTTAACATTACTTGGAAATTGTTATAAACTCGCCAACCTGCTTTTGAAGCTTTTTTGATTGCCTCAAGGTCAGTTATGCCGAAAGGTGAAACACATTCTTTTAAGAATGTATATAAACCTTGATTTTTAGCTGATTTATCAAGCGTTGGTTCAATAATTTCAAAATCTTTTTTTACAACATTTCTAATTAAATCTGGAAGTCCTCTGATTTTTGAGCAGTTATAAATTTTCGGTGCAAGAGATTGAATAGATGGGATAAAAATTTTAGTAACCCCTTTTTCAAGCAAATTTAATACTTGTCCAACAAAAATTTTTACAGGCAAGCAAGTTTCCGTAACAACTAAAGATGATCCGCTTGATAATGTTTTTTTCGTAGTTTTGTCAGACAAAACCATTTCTATACCCATTGCTTTAAAAAATCCATACATAAATGGATAAATATTATAAAACGATAAACCTCTTGGAATTCCTATTTTCATTCTTAAACCTTATTCTACTACCTCTATAAATTAATGATAAACGAAACACAAAAAAATTTCCACTCTTACCCAAAAAGTTATTTTTAAATAGCCTACCCATATAACCGCTTTCGACAATGTTATAAAACAATTTAAAATACATAATCATAAAAAAGTCGAAGGAAACATTTTAATAAACAAAACCAAAACAATAAGGAGGTTAAAAAACGATGAAATTAAAAAAACTAACAGTAGCAGCTTTAATTGCTATGGGGATAAGCGGTGCGACAATTACAAACGCAATGGCAGCTTGCCCTTGTAACAATAACTTTGAAAATAAAACAGTTAAAGCTCCTTGCGAAAAAGTTTCAAAAAAATGTGACAAATGTCATAAACAAAAAACAAAATGCAAATGCCAATCAGAGCCAAAAGAACGTTGTGCAAACGTTCCACAACCAACATGTGCAAGTTGTGCTTCTGCTCAAACAACAAACAGAAGTGATATGCGACAAATTTATGGTTATCCAAACGCAATTTACGGCACAAATAATTATGTAGGTGAAAGAGCAAACTCAATAACTTCTAACGAAAGTCAATTAAGTCAAAACCTTTCAGGTGCAACAATTTCAAGCGAAGGTTCAATGACAGGTGCAGCAAGTCAATTACCATACTTAAATTCAAATATGGACACAATCAACGGTGTAAACATTAATAGTGATGAAAGTTACGTTGATGGAAGTTGTCCGATTGATATTCATACAGAAAATTCTATCCAAGCCTTGAAAAAAAGTTACGAGCCCTTTGATTTAAACACAAATTTAAAAGGAATGACAGGAGCAGCTGCTAATTTACTAAACTACTTCCCTGATGTACCGGAACACTATTGGGCATCTTGTGATATCGACAAATTAGCTATGAATGACGTTGTAGTCGGCTATCCTGACAAAATGTTTAAACCAAACAAAAACGTAACACGTGCAGAATTTGCAACAATGCTTGTAAAAGGTTTTAACATGGACAGCTGTGCATTAGAACCAAAATGTATTTTCTCAGATGTACCTGCCGGCAACTGGGCAAATCCACTAATCGCAAAAGCCGTTGACGAAAACTTAATGAAAGGTTATCCAAACGGAAGATTTATGCCAAACAACCACGTTACAAGAGCAGAAGCTCTTACAGCAATGGCAAAAGGCTTAAATAACTGTACTATGGACGAATGCAAAGCAAAAGAAATCTTGTCAAAATACAAAGACGGCAATAGATTGCCAAGTTGGTCACAAATTCCTATTGCAAGTGCAATTGAAAACGGTGCATTATCTGATTTACCAAATTCAGACATGATTTTACCAAACAAAACCGCATCAAGAGCTGACATTGCATCAATGTTACAAAACATTCGTGTTGCAGGCGGTTACGACAAAAATCCTCAAACTGCAAACAGCACTTGTCCGGTAGACAAATCAAAACAAGCTTATCTTGAAAATCAAGAAGTTGTACAAATTCCAACATTAAAACTTGAATTTTTAGACCAAATCAACGCAAAATCTGCACACGTTGGTCAAAGATTTGCAGCAACAACTTTAGAAGAAGTTACTATTAACGGTCAAGTTTACCCTTGTGGTTCACGTGTAAACGGTAAAGTTATTGAAGTAATTCGTCCAAACGGTTGCAAAAACAAAGGTGCCTTAAAACTTGCATTCACAGAAATTCAAAACGGTGATTGCAAAGCAGAATTACCAAAACAAATTCTAACTGCACAAATCAACAAAACAAAAAATCCTAACTTAATCGCAAGAACACTTGCATTACCATTCACTTGGGCAGGTACACTTGCAGGAACATCTGCCAGAGCCGTTGGCGGTATGGTAACAAACTTAGGTAACGCAGTTGAAAACGTTTCAAACGGCGTAGGTACCGCTTTAGGCGAAACTGCTCAAGGTCAATTTAAAGCAGCAGGAAGAAGCATGGGTGATTCTATCGTAGAATCCGTTAAAGCTCCTATCGATTTAACAAGAACAGCTTTATCAGGAACTATGGGCTTATTCCAAACTACGGGTGATGAAATCGCTTATGTTGTAGACCCTAAAGGTTCTAAAATATCTGCAGTTAACCCTAAAGAACAAATTACAATCGCTTTTGGTTGTACTAACAAATAACTACATATCACTTAGTTATTAAGGGTGGCGGTTTTGCTTTAGCAAAACCGCCATTTCTTATGAATATTCTTTTTGTAATTTTTTATAGGTTTCTAAAACTTCATATAACAGAACTAATCCGACACAAGCTGAAGAAATTCCTATACCCGCCCAAAATCCGAAAAGATTTAATTTCATTTTGAATGCCAAAAACGAACCTAAAGAAATTCCTATCAAAATATATCCTATAAAATTCGCAAATGATACCATTTGAGTTTTCTTCAACCCTTTCAAGATTCCCCCCAACGAACATTGAAATCCGTCAAAACATTGAAATCCTGCAACTAAAATCATTATCGGAACAATAATATTAACTAAAGTAATATCGTTTGTGAAAATTCTTGCAAAAAATTCTGGAAATAAAGCGAACAAAACTCCGCAAAAAGCCATAAATCCAACAGAACAAGTAACACCTGCAATACCGTATTTTTTTACGTCTACTAAATTTTTTGCACCATTTGCAAAACCAACTTTAACCGCAATAGCATTAGAAATTGACAACGGAACCATAAATGATACCGAAGTTATAACATTTATAACATTTTGTGCAGCCGCATAAATTCCGTCAACACGTCCCATTAAAATTGCCATTGAATTGAACGCCAAAAATTCTAAACAAACTGCAACGGAAATTGGAAATCCAACGTTAACAAGTACTTTAAAGTATGTCTTTTTGATTTCACTTTTACATAAATTAAACTTAACCAAACAAAAGGTCAATAAAGCAAGCCCCATAATTGCACGAACTAAAACAGTGGCAATAGCCAAACCTGCAGCACCAAACGACGGTATCGGACCATAGCCGAAAACTAAAACCCAATTTATTACCAAATTTAAAAATATGCCTAATATTGCAAGAAAATTAGGGAAAAATACAATTTCATACGCTTGCAAAAACTCTTTTAAAGCAGCGTGCAAATATCCCCCAAATGTTGAAAAAGCAACAATCAATGTATAAATTCTAATATCAGGGATAAGTTTTTCATCAAAACCAAGATGTTCCATTATTGGAATACAACCAATAATTGCCAATGCTGACAAAAACGCAACAATTTGAGAAAAAACTATTGTCGGATAAAAATATTTTTTAATTGATTTTCTTGCACCCAATCTATTTGACAAAACCGGAGAAACGCTAACTATAAGCCCTATTCCGAACATAAATACAATACTGGTAATAGCCCCCGACAAACTCACTGAAGCAAGAACATCTGTTGAATATTTACCTGCAATAAAAACATCACCTGCCATAATAAAAGTAAAACCGATATGCCCCATTATTATTGGCAACGCAAGTTGTATTAATTCTCTAACGTACGTTTTCAAACTTTTTTGCATAAATTACAACTCAAAATTATCCTTGTTTAAGTATCTATCATTTCTAAATACAGATTGATACGGTTTTGCTTGTCGGATAGTTTCCATCCATTTGAAATAATTTGATTTAAAGCTTTCCATATCTTTATTTATATATTGCATTGTAACATAGCCCTCAAAAGATTCCATTGCACGGTAAATATCACATTGTGCCGGCATTCTACTATTTGAGACAACACATCTTGTTGCAATTGCATCACTTGGAGTAACTCTTTCATATTGATATTTTGAATAATCATTCATAGCCTCTAATTGAGCAGTCAAACGACGCAAAAAAGCTAATGGTGTTCTTGCGTTCACGTTTCTATATGAATGTAAAACCAAAGTTTCACTCCAGTTTGTATAATTTTGACCTGACGGAACATATTGAACTATCGTTTCATTTGTAATTTTTCTATGATAAGCAACATGCCAATTACCCGCACCATTTGGAAAATCAAACGCTAAAGTCTGATAAGTTGACGCAAAAACAATCCCTGCGGTTAAAAGCAAGATTGCAATTAAACTATATATTTTTAAACGGAGAGTTTTCATCTGCTAAAATCACCTCTATTTTATCTTTTATTAAACCTTGAAAAACTTTTTTAATCAAGATTTCACTTTCAAAATGTCCGACATCATAAAGAACTATTTCAGACTCAACTGCACCATGGTATTTCAAATCACCTGTTATAAAACAATCACAACCGTTTTCAACCGCTTCTGTGTAAAAATCCATTCCTGAACCACCACAAAAAGCTATTTTTGAAACTTTTTGAAGATTGTTATTATTGACTATTCTTGCATTTGGCGAAAGTTTTTTTATCTTTAAAGACAAATCTTTTACGGAAATATCTAAATCAACTACTCTTAAAAATTCACCGACAGGATAAGCATTAAACCCCAAAGCCTCAATAAAAACATCTGTTGTTCCGCCTAAAGTTTTATCCATATTTGTATGAGCTGAATACACATCAATGTCAGAATAATACAACGGAACAGAAAACATTGGGTGATGAGAAATTATCATATCACAATGATTTTTTAAAGCTTGTTGAAAAACATTTTCGGTCAAAGTCAATGCAATTAAAACCTTTTTAACCTCAGTTTTTGCAGTTTCAACAATCCAACCTGAGCAATCCCATTTTTCTTGGAATTCCAAAGGTGCCATTTGCTCAATAATATTAATTAAATCATACTTGTTCATTTTTAATTATATTCTCAATTTCTTCAACGGCTCTATCAATAACATCATTTACAACTTTATAATGGAATTGTTTTGAATTTTCCATTTCTGATTTAACCGTATTTAATCTTTTTTGAATAGCCTCTTCGGTTTCAGTTCCTCTACCACGTAAACGTTTTTCCAATTCTTCAATTGATGGCGGTAAAATGAAAATCAAAACGGCATTCTCCATTTTATTTTTTACTTGCAACGCACCTTTTGTATCAATTTCAAGTAATAAATTTTCATCATTATTCAAACATTCTTCAACAAATTTTTTGTTTGTACCATAACAATTGCCGGAAAATTCTGCCCACTCTAAAAACTCACCTCTATCAACGGCACTCATAAATTCATCACGTGTCAAATAGTAATAATTCACGCCATGAACTTCACCCTCACGTTTTTGACGAGTAGTACAAGAAACAGACAATTTAAATTCGGGATTTTTTTCCAAAAACTTTTTGATTACAGTACCTTTTCCGACCCCTGAAGAACCCGAAATTACAAAAAGCTTTTTCATAAAAATCTCCTATTGATTTATTGTTTCTTTTTCTGCATTATCTTCTGACATATCAGCTTCAACTTCTGCATTTTGGCTTTTTTGTTTTGAGCTATAAAGCATAATGATAATACACATCAAAATACCGATTATTGCAGATGAAATCCAGAAACATACAGCACCACGCCAACCGAAACGGTCAACCATAAAGCCTGTTCCAGAAGAAGAAAGCACTGCCCCAACATATCCAAACATGCCGGCAAAACCTAACGCTGCAGATGCTACTTGTTTGGAAGTTGCTTCCAATGCACAAACACCGCCCAATAATAATTGAGGACCTGCAGTAAATGCACCGATTAAAGCAGCTAAAATATAATCAAAGAAATCTATTGTATTTATGTGGAATAAGAATAAACAAATTCCTAATCCGATAAAGAAAATAATATTGATTGGAATTCTACTACCAGATTTTGAACGGTCAGAGAACCAACCTGCTGCAATAGCACCTACAGAACCAACAACCGCAAGAGAACTTAGTTTTGCTGTTGCAATAGCAAGTGTATCACCTTTAAATTCCATCAAATATTTTACAAACCAATCTTCTGTACCAAAACGAATTACATACACAAAAGCATACGCAATTGATAGTAACCAAAGAATTTTATTACAAACGATAAATTTTCTGAACATTTCAAAATAAGACATTTTTTGAATTTCAGACTCTTTCTTTTCTTCTATTGGTTCGTTTTTATAAATATCAATATCGGGCAACCCCATTGATTGAGGTTTATCTCTCAATGCCCAGTATAAAACTAATGCCGTAATCGTAACTAACAACGCTTCAATACTGAAAGCCATTTTCCAGCCCAATTTACCGATTAAAACACCTGAAATCATAACAGTTGTAAAAACGCCTAATTGGTGAGAAGTTGACCAGATTGACCATTTTGTTGCACGTTCTGATTTTGAAAGCCAATAAGACAAAGCTTTTGCAATTGGCGGGAATATCATAGATTGGAACCAACCGTTAGCACCCCAGAAAAATGTCAAAATCCACAACAAAATAGCTGCAGATGGTAGCCCGAAGAAACTTACGTGCCCTGGAGTAATAAATACAGAACTAAATACAAAGCATAAGTTTGCAACTGCTGACAAAATCATTGCGGTTGGTAAAAATGTTCTTACATTACTTCTATCGGCAATAATCCCGTTACAGAATTTTCCAACACCGTAAGTTATATATAAAGATGAGCCTAAAATACCCAATTGAGTATTTGTATAGCCCAAATCTTGTCCAATAAACGGTAAAGCTACCGCAATATTTTTTCGGCAAAAGTGAGCAACAATGTATGCAATATAACAAGAGAAGAAAATTCTCCATGTCCAATGTTTATACATTTTGTCTACTTTTTCTTTATCTTGAATTTCTTCTTTGATTGGAGGTTCTTTGAAGAAATTTACGATGAAATTTGCCATTCTTATTTTCCTGCCTTAATTATTTGTACATTACGATTTTCAGATATTTCTTTTCTTGCAGCTTTTATAGCTTCTCTTTTGCATTCATCTAAACTCATTCCGTTGCAAAGTCTGTCAACAAAGCCACAATTTAATTTAACTGCTTTATTTAAAGCACCAACTTCTTCTAAAATATCTTTTATGTCTTCAAAATCATAATGGAATGATTGTTTTGCTTGATATGTAAGCATATCACCATTTTGTGCGGTAATTGATTTTCCACCTAATTCAAAATAAAGTTTGAACACTGATTTCAAATCTTGAAGTTCTGATTGCATAGTGTTCACACTTTGTTGAATACGCAAAAACCTTTCAAACAAATATTCAATGTTTTCAAGTTGTTTACTTTCCCAATCATATTTTTGCAAATATAATTTTTTCAATTTTGGATAAGCCAAAGCCAAACTCATAGCATCTGCCATTGCTCTATGGTGATTTACGAGTTCAACACTAAATTTTTTTGTCAAAGCATCAAGCCCGTGAGATTCCATTTCAGGATAAACTTCTTTAAACATATATTGAGTATCAATTCTTTCGTTTTCAAGAGGTTTTCCTGTTGTTCTAAGACTTGCTTCGTTCAAATAAGAATAATCAAAAATACAGTTATGAGCTACGATAGGATAATCTCCGATAAATTCCAAAATTTTTGGCATAGCTTCTTCTTCTGTTGGTGCGTCTTGTACCATTTCTTGCGTAATACCGTGAATAGCAATAGAAGATTTTCTAATATGTTGTTGCGGATTAATTAACGTTTGAAACTCATCTTTTACTTTGCCGTTTTCCAATCTTACTCCGGCAAATTCAACCATACGTTCTTTTGTATAATCCAAACCGGTTGTTTCTGTATCTAAAACAATCTCGATAACTTTTTTTCTAGCCATTATATTCCTAAAATTAAATCTTTTTACTAACATTAAGATAATAGCATAAAAAAAATTTATATGCTAGAATAAACTATAATGATAAGGAGATTTAAAAATGTCAAACGCACAAGATGTAAATGATTCAACATTTGAACAAGAAGTTTTACAAGCTACAACACCTGTTTTAGTTGATTTTTGGGCAACATGGTGTGGGCCTTGCAGAAAACTTTCACCTGTTTTGGACGAAGTTGCACAAACTTACGAAGGCAAATTAAAAGTAGTTAAAGTTAATGCTGACGAATGCAAAGAAGTTGTAAAAGCAAATTCAATCAGTGGATTACCAAGCCTTTTAATTTTCAAAAACGGCGAAGCTGTTGAAAGAATGGTTGGCTTAATGCCAAAATCAACAATTATTAATAATGTTGAAAAACACATATAAATTTTAATAAATACCAAAAGGGCGACGGCATAGCCGTCGCCCTTTTGGTATTTATTAATTCTACTTTTACATCT
>CAZKJV010000016.1:0-18977 GCA_964553175.1 uncultured Muribaculaceae bacterium
GCAAAGTTATAACCAATTTTTTTAGAAATTTCTTCATCATTAGACATTTTTAATTTATTCAACGTCAATAAATACAAATTTTCATTATACCATTTATCAAAAATATCTTTGTCTAACGCAATCAATTCACTATCAAGAACCATATCTAAACGGCAATTTTTAGAATTTACGTAAGACATCGTGTTATGGTTTAGTTTTTCACCTGAACAGTAATTTACAAGATTGATATTTGACTCAACTAAATACGGTTGTATCGTTGTATCAAATTGTCTAAAAATCAGAATTGTAGAATTTTTCAAATTTTCATCTTTTAAAATTTCGTTAGCCAAAAACATTTTGTTATCTCGCCAAACCAAATCCGAATCTTTTACAACAGGTTTATACAATATACAAGCAACCGAAGTAATTACAAGAGCAACACTCAATAAATTTTTGCAACATAAATTTTCTTTTTGAAGCATTAACCAACAAGAGGCAATAAAAAATACATAAATAAAAAATAAGTGCCAAATTCTACCTGCATAAACGCAAAAAATTCCGCTTAACAGAACTAATGAGCAAACAAGAAATATCGGGAATTTTTTATTTTTAAGATAAAAAATAATTGCAGAAATCAAAGAAATTCCACTAATCGCAGTCCAATAATAAAAGTTGTTATATTTTATAGAACGAGCCAAAGCCTTAAACAAAGTATCATTATTAGAATAAATTGAAAGCCCGCTTTCAACACAACCAAACAATTGCAAAAGAATTATCACTGCACCAAAAATTGCTATTGAAAAAGGTATCACAATATTTTGTTTCTTTTTAAGCATTTCAACGGCAAAAATAACACCCAAAACGGTCGCAGGAACTATTCCCATTAAACTTGTATTTGCAAGCAACACCAAAAATAGTGCATACCAATTTGGATATTGCAATTTTTCTTTATCCATTGATATTAAAACGAACAAAAATAATATCCCTATTGCATAACATCTTGCAATAACCGAATATAACGCAAGAAACGGAAAACTAAAGGTTATCAAAAATTTAATCAAATTGTTAAACGGTGCTTTCCACCATAAAACAATCAAAGAAAGAAAACAGAAAAACCAATTCAACAATAACATTGAATAAGGATATGCAAAATTTGTTTTTGCAAACGGCATTAAAAACAAATACCATAAAAAAGTATGCCCTTCTGTTCGCATAAATCTGAATATTTCAATCAAGTTAAGTTCTTGAGCAATAATCCATGCATGAGCCTCGTCATACCAAGGCGAATGATTAAACAAACGAACTAACGTTATGAAACTCCATAACACCATTGAAAAAATAAATATCCAATTTATTGATTTTATTTTCTGCATATTAAAATTTTACAATAAAAACCCCGAAAGTCTAAACATTCGGGGTTTTATGTATATTTTATAATTAAGCTCTTTTACCGTATGTTCTTTGAGGTTGTGCAGGTTGAGTTTTTCGCATTTCTGTCAAAACATCTTTTATAATTTCTGAACAAGTTCTGCCATTACCGTCTTTTGACATCTCAATTTCAATTTTATTCATCATTTTTGATTTATCTTTGAAACTAATTTTGTTATTATTTGAAACTTCAACGTTTTTGTTAGCAGCTTCATAAATTGTTTTTGCATCGGCAACTTTTCCGTTAACTTTTACAGTTAATTTTGATTTAAAGTCTAAACCTTTCATTGAAAGATTTGCACCTGAAGCAGCTGCGTGACCACCACCACCGAATACTGTTGCTAAAACTTGAGCTGCGTTAGATTCACCACCAGAACGGAATGAGAAACTAATCATATTTTTATCTGCAATTTGAGAAAATTTATTTATGCAACCTTCAACTTGATTTTGAGCCATAAATACTGCAACTCTATCATTATCATAAGGTGAACGATATGTTTCAGCAGCTTTTTCAGCATCTGTTACCGGATTTAAATTTGGTTTAGAAAAACGAGGGTTAGCTTTCAATGCAGACATAACTTCTGAATTTTTAAATGAGTTATAAACATCTGTCATTTGAACATTTTCATCTTGTTTTTTAGCTTCTTGTAAAATATTATCCATTAAAGCGTAGCTAACTTTCATAATACCTAAACCAATATCAGAATACATTTCACGACCTCTTAATGCCATTTTTAATACAGCATCTTTTGGACCTAAGTTATTTGTAATTGGATTATTTGGTAATTCATAGAATAAGTTTTCTCTCATCCATTTTTTATCAATTTCGCCATCTAATTCATTAATCAAATAATTAGACATACCTTCCGGATAATAGCTTGATTTTTGAGATTGTGGAAGTTTTGCTTCGCTTGGGTGATAACTTGCTTGGTTTTTGTAACCACAAGTATCAGTTTGAGTACCTGTTACGATACCTGCAACGAATTTTTTAGCATTTTCAGCTGAATTTTTGAACATTTCTGCCAACATGCCAGCCTTATCGCAAACGGCAGTAACCAATTGAGTGGCAGCAGGAACAGAATCAACCACCAAAGCTAATTTATCTTGAATAGTTTTACCCATATCAAAACCTAATGTTTCTTTAGAATTTGCCCATTCTGCTTGTTTTAGAGGGTGGTGGTCAATAAAAATTGTTTTGCCTGCATTTTCAAAATAATTTTTGAAAGCTCTGCTTGAACGACCTTGTGTTGGAGTATCCAACATAATAACAAGGTCATATTTTTTTGCATCTTTGCCATCTACTGTATCAGGGTCAAACATTTTTGATTTGTCAGTTAATCTTTCAAGTTCTTTATTTAACGCTTCAATTTGTTTTGTGGCAACGGGGTTTGTACTTTTTTCAAGTAGCTCAATGTTTTTCTTAACTGAGTTTACAGCTTTTTGATTATAAGGTCTTTTTATATCTTCAACACCTGGGACTTTGCTGAATGAATTTGGAATGTCATCGTCAATAGCAACATCAATATTTCTATCAGGATAAGCTCCTTTTAATGCAGATGACATACCAATTACACAACCAACAGTGTCGCCGTCAGGTGAACAGTGTCCTAAAACTAAAATGTTTTTGTTTTTAGGGTCTTTAATTTCTTTTACAATTGTGTCAACAGCATCTTTGATTTTTCTAACTTCGCCTAATCCATTGCGTTTACCTTCTACATCAAAGATTTTTTCTAAAACTTGTTTTGGTGAAAATTTAGGTTGATATGCTGAAACTGAAGATGAAACTTTCGCATCTTTTGAATCAATTAAAGAATTAAATGTAGTTTGAGCATTAGCTTTAACTTTTTCATCTTTACCAACATATTTCAAATTAGCTTTTGCAGCAATAATAGGGAAATCAGAAGTTACACCGCCTGTAACATTTGTAAGTTCAAATTGAAAATTATCTTTATCAGTATTGATAATTTTCATAAAATCTTCAGTTACAGGAGTTGGAACAGTTCCGATTTCGCCAAATTTAGGGTCTTTTAAAGTTAAAACTTTTGTTTCTTCATCATAAGAATAATCTAATTTTTGACCATCTTTCCAATCAGATTTTGCCAATTTAACTAAATTATCATCAGTTGCCATCGCATGAGCACCACCCATTCCTTTTTGATGACGTGTTACGCCTGCGATTTTAAATTGAACACCTGCATCTACAGGATTTGTAAAATTACCTGTAAACGAAACGTGAAGGTTTTTACCTTGACGCTCAACACCTATGGTATTCTTATTAATACTTACAACATCTGATGAATATTTTAAATTTGGAAGTTGTTTAACATTCTTTGCTGATTGAAAATTTACAACATTTGTTGAGATTGGATTAATTCTCACAATTTGCCCCTAATTTGACACACCTTATATATTTATAAAGGCATAAACACCATGTTTTTTGCTATTTTTAAGCAGTTTTATTACAATTGTTACAATTATTTTTTAGTAATTTTCCAGAAGCAATATTCTCTAAAACATTTATATTTATCAAATTTAAAATCCGTATTTTCCGTTTTAATAGTAACAGTATTTTCAACCGTTTCAACCTTACTTTCTTTAATGTAAGTATAAGTATTACCGTCGACTATTTCACTTAAAATTTGAGGGTGTCTGCGAGCCTGCCACATTGCATTTTCGGTCGGACAAATTTGTGTTGAAATATTCCACAAATCATATTCAGTCTTTTGTTTTACATTACAATAATTCCTTACTTTAAAAGATTTTCTGTAAGAATACGGCGACATTTCATAAATCAACCCGTCATTTTGAATTATTTGAGAATTTTTCAACAAATCATCTGTTTCAATAAACTTTATCAAATCCTTTGTATAGCTTTTGTAAATAAACGAATAATTTGGCATTTGCGGAGTATGAAAAATCAAAATCAAACTCATAACCACGAAAGAAATCCAAGCATTTCTTTTTAAATTTTTCCCAAAATCTTCATTGTCCATTAACCAGAATGAAATTATCAAATAGATATAAAAGAAATAAGTATGCCAATAATGACAAGGATAAACACCCATTGACAAAACTAGCAAAAAGAAACTTGAAAAGCTCATAAAAAATAAGATTTTTTTATTATTCCAAAAATATTTCAAAATAGGTACAGCAAACAACCCCAAAAGCATTAAATTAACAAGCAATCTATCATATACAAAAGTGTTTCTAAAAATTTTCACACTTAAATGCAATGTTCTATGTCCAACAGTGGAATCCCAATAGCCAATATTTAACAACTGATAAAGAATTATCACAGCCCCAAAAAACAAAATTGCAAAAACTTCAACAACATTTTTTAAATCTAATTTTTTAGATTTTATCAAATCTATCAAAAACAAAATTCCAAATGCAGTTGTAGCAATTAATCCTACAATACTTGTATTTGCAGACAAAATCAACAATAAAGCATAAGTTTTAGGATATTGTAATTTTTTATCAAACAGCCACGCTAACAAAAACAAAAATAAAATTCCAAGCGAATAACATCTTGCAATCAAGGAATAACACCAAATTATCGGTGATGAAAAAGTAATCAAAACTTTTAATCTATCATCAAATTTAGCTTTTCGCCACATCAAAACCAATGCTAATGTACAAAATAACCAGTTTAAAATCAACATCGGATAAGGATACAAATGAAGTTTTGCAAACGGGTATAACAACGCTTGCCACAAGAAAAAATGCCCCTCGTTTTTAACGTATTTCAACATATCGACAAAGCCTAATTGCTCTGCAATCGTGTATGCGTGAGCCTCATCAAACCAAGGAGTATGCGTAAATAATCTACACAAAGTAATTAAGCAATACAACCCCATTGCCACTGTAAAAAGTTTATTATTTTGTACAAATTCTTTTATTTTTTCGTTCATTTTTATTTATTTTTTATTTTTTATTTTTTGATTATTTCGGCATTGAAACTTTGCTTGAACTTTTATTTTATTTCAATTTTCCAGAAACAATATATATCATAACATTTATATTTTTCAAAATAAATTGAATAACTGTCAGATTTTACATTATAAAAAGTTTTTTTAGTATCATAATCTTTTGTATTGAAATAAGTATACGTATCACCGTTGTAACTTTCGACTATTTGTTTAATCGTATCAGGCTCACGTTTTGCCTGTTCTATCGTACGTTTGATGGCACAGAACTTGTCGTTTCCTGTCATCAGAGAAACGTCAGACATCTTTTTATTATCACAGTGAGTTCTTAACGTATATTTTTTCAATGATGTATAAGGACGAGCTTCCATAAGCAAACCATCGTTTTGAATAATTTGCGAACGGTTTAAATTTTCGTCTTTTTCAATATATTCAAGAAAAGTTTTTGTTTTCAAAGGACCATAAACAAACGCATATTCACTTACGGTCGGTTTATGGGAAATCAAAACAAATGAAACAACACCTAATGCAATTGTTGCAACATTTTTCCACAAAAAATCTATATTTTCTTTTTGACAAATCCAAAACGAAATTATCAAATAGATAAAAAAGAAATACGAATGCCAAAAATAACCGCCATAAACAGCTGTTACAAACGCCAATAGCAAAAAGTAAGTATAAGTTATAAAAAATAATGCACTTTTATTTTGAAAAATATATTTTAAAATCGGAATTGAAAAAACTCCAAGCAACAGACAATTTGCACGCAAATTATCATAAACAAAGACATTTCTAAATAATTTCACGCTTACATGAAATTTTCTATTGCTTGTAATCGGTAAAAAATAATCTATATTCAAAAGCTGATACAAAATCAAACCAACGCCGACCGTCAAAATCACCGACACAATTGCATAATCTTTTTTATTCAAAGATTTTTGCTTTATCAAATCATATAAAAACATCAAACCGAACGCACTTGCACCAATCAACGCCATTACGCTCGTATTTGCACATAAAACCAACAACAATGCGTATGTTTTAGGATATTGCAATTTTTTATCATACAAACTTGCTAACGCAAACAATAAAAATATTCCTAGGGCATAACATCTTGAAATTACGCTATAACAACCCAAAAACGGGAATGAAAATGTTATCAAAGCTTTTATTACATTATTAAATGGTGCTTTCCACCATAGCAAAATTATGGCTAGGGTACAAAATATCCAGTTCAAAATTTGCATTGAATATGGATACAAATGTAGTTTTGCAAATGGATATAACATCGTTTGCCACAAGAAAAAATGTCCCTCGTTTTTGACCTCGTTAAACATTTCAGCATAAGTCAAATTTTCAGCCAAACTCCAAGCGTGTGCTTCATCTGCAAACGGAATATGATTAATTACTCTGACAATTGAAATAACTGCGTATGCGAGTACACACAACCAAATGAAGATTTTTGAATTAACAAATTTATTCAACACTGTCATTTTATTTCAACCTTCCAAAAACAAATATTCTCTACGCATTTATGTTTTTTAATCAAAATATTATAACCACCTGCAAAAATCATACCATAATTATTAATTTGAGGATTTTTATTTTTTTGTGTAAACGCATAAACATTTTTATTTTTTAAAACAATATCTTTAATAATATCGGGATATTTTTGAGCCTGTCCAAAAATATCACCCTTAACACAATCACCATAACGAGAATTAAACAAATTATAATCCGTATTATTTTCAACAGTACAATAATTTTTTATAACATAATCTTTTTTTGAAGAATACGGTAAAATTTCATACATAACGCCATCATTATGAATTATCATTGATTTGTTTAAGTTTTTATCTGTTTCAATAATAGAACTAATCTCTTCTGCTTGCGAATTATACGCATTTGAAAACTCTGTTCCAACTGGAGAATTAAAAATTAAAATGAAAGAAATTATTCCAAATACACAATACGCAACTTTTTTCAAAAGATTTTCTTTTCCATCGGCAGAAAGCCAAAAACCGATAATCAAATAGATAAAAAAGAAATACGAATGCCAAAAATTAAGCCCATAAAAACAGCAACCCAAAATTAAAGTTAAAACGTTTGTAAATCCAATGAAAAATAATGAACTTTTTTTTCTAAAAACATAACTTAAAATAATCAAAGTAAATGTAACATTCAAAATAGAATTTAAAATAAAATTATGAGAAAAATAAGTGCTATCAAACATTTGAATAGTCGTCAAAAACGGCACATTTTTAACGATCGTTGAAAACCCATCTATAAACAAAACTTGATACAAAATCAACCCAACTCCAACCGTCAAAATCACCGACACAATTGCATAATCTTTTTTATTCAAAGATTTTTGCTTTATCAAATCATATAAAAACATCAAACCGAACGCACTTGCACCAATCAACGCCATTACGCTCGTATTTGCACATAAAACCAACAACAATGCGTATGTTTTAGGATATTGCAATTTTTTATCATACAAACTTGCTAACGCAAACAATAAAAATATTCCTAGGGCATAACATCTTGAAATTACGCTATAACAACCCAAAAACGGGAATGAAAATGTTATCAAAGCTTTTATTACATTATTAAATGGTGCTTTCCACCATAGCAAAATTATGGCTAGGGTACAAAATATCCAGTTCAAAATTTGCATTGAATATGGATACAAATGTAGCTTTGCAAATGGATATAACATCGTTTGCCACAAGAAAAAATGTCCCTCGTTTTTTGTATATTTAAACACTTCAAACAAATTCAATTGCTCTGAAATTGTCCAAGCATGAGCCTCGTCAAAAAACGGAACGTGATTAAACAAACGTAGCAAAGTTATTATCGCATACAAAAACAAACAAAAAACAGCCGTTTTATTTAGTTTCGTGGTACTCTTGTTCAGCATTTATGCTCCATAACGCTTTTTTATCAGATTTACCTTGAATAATTTTTACAGCCTCAATACCCGTTAACATTGAGTGGTCAAGGTTGTTATATCTGTGTTGACCGTTTCTACCAATACAATATAAATTTTCAAACTTATCTAAATATTTTTGAACCTCATCAAACTCAGAATAAGAATCAAAATATGCAGGATAAGCCTTTTTAACTCGTAATCTCAAAGAACTCAAAACATCTTCTTTCTTCAAAATACCGATTTTTTCAGCCTCACTGATAGCAAAATTGATAAAATCTTCGTCAGACATATTCCAATATTCATCACCCTCATCACAGAAATATTCTAAACTTATCAAAACCTTGTTTTCATCTTCCACTAGGTATTTTGACCAATTATTCATAATTTGCATTCTGCCAACTTTTACGTCGGGTTCTTGAATATAAATCCATGAATCTTTTGATAATTTACCGTTTTCTTTTATGTTTAAATCGTTCAAATATAACCCAACAAGCATGTAATCTCTGTATGGTAGATATTTTGAAATATTTTTTACGTTTTCCGGAACATCATTCATACCTAAAATCAAATCTCTAACAGGCATTGAAGACATAACATAATCAGCATTTACAACATATTCGCCGTCATTATTTCTGATATTTACGGATTTAACTTTATTTTCTTCGGTATTAACCCCTAAAACTTCGGTGTTATATTGAATTTCGCCACCTAATTCAATGATTTTACCCGAAATTAAATTCCATAACTGAGTGCAACCATATTTTGGATAAGAAAATTCATCAATCAATGAAGTTTCTTTTTTCTTGGATAATTTCAACGCATTCAAAACCGCTTTAACAAGAGATAAACCTTTTATGCGTTGTTCACCCCATTCTTTTGAAATGTTTCTTGGGTGACGCCCCCAAACTTTTTCTGTGTACGATTCAAAAAACATTTCATACAAAACACGACCAAAACGATTAATCATAAAATCTTCAAGATTTTCTTCTTTAACTTTGAAGATTGCAGATTTTAAATAACTAAATCCTGCTAAAATCGTACGTTTAAGCCCCATATTTTTAAATGTTTGAATAGTCATACTAATAGGATATGCAAAAAGTTTTCTCAAATACAAAATTTCTGAAAATCTTTTTTTACGCATCATAACAATATCAACATCATCAGGATTTAAAGAGTTTTTAACCTCATCAGGCAAAAAATATTCCCATAAGTCAAGAATTTTTTGACTTTTTGAAAACAATCTATGTCCGCCGATATCAACACCGTTTTTTCCGAAAAATACAGTCCTTGCAATACCACCTGCAACATCAGATGCCTCGTAGACAACAGGTTTTATATCGTCAGTTTCGGTTAATAAAGTATACGCAGTAGCTAATCCGGCAGGTCCTGCACCAATAATTATAGCAATTTTATCTCTTTTAGTCATACATACCCCTTGTTTACTAAATTATACAATAAAAGAGAAAAAATTAAATAAACTAATTACATCTAGGGCTAGACTCTGTTGGAGTTGAACCATTTGGACATTTGCCACTTGAATCTAGTTTTAAATAATCCTTGTTGTCATAATTTATTACCCAATAAACTGTCCCAACTCCAGTTTGTTTCGCACTATTAAACACAGTAATAGTACAACCATCGGTTGTACCTGCAGGAAATAAAGTACTATCAACGGAAACTTCTACTATAAAACAAAATTTCTTGCTATGCTACGTATGCTTTCCCCGCTTAGCTGTAATACACTAATTTTACTTCGTTCTTCTAAACTTAGATGTTTATTGCCTTTCATTTCCACTAACTCCTTTCTTTACTAATTCTACTATGCTTAAGGGGTTAGTGTTGCGATTACATCTTGAATTCACTCATTTATTTGTCACTGTCATTACGTAACAAACAGAAAATAAACAAAGGAACGGCTCTCAAGTTCTTGAGAGCCGTTTCATTTGTTCACTTTCCTTATTTTCTTCTCTGAAATTAGATTTTTAGAGTTTAGGCAGCAACTTCAAAATGTTTTTTTCCACCTTTTTTAGGTTTATGTTTACCATTTGATTTGCCTGTTCTTTCAGGTTGTTCTTGACCTTGAGTTTTTTGACCTCTGCCACCTTTACCTGATTTACCAGTTGTTGTTGTTTTTGTTGTTGCCGGTTGGTTTTTTCTGATTTCAGAAACAACGTCTTTGATGATTTCAGAAGTTGTTCTACCTGCTTGACCTTCTTCAGCTAATGCAATTTCGATTTTTTTGCACATGCCTGCACGTTTTTCAGCAGGGATTTTTGTATCTTTCATGATTTCGTAGTTTTTAGTTAAATCAGCGTATACAGATGCTGTATCATCAACTACTTTACCGTCAACTTTTACTACTAATGGAGTATCAATTGTTACGCCCGGTAAATCTACTCTACCACCTGATGCACCGCCGTGGCCACCACCACCGAATAAGTTAGCTAACAATTCTGCGTGGTTGCTCATTGCTGATGATCTGAATGACAATCTCAAACCGTTTTGTTTTGCTACGTCAGAGTTTTCTGTGATAAAGTTTTCTTTCTTATCTTGGATAACTAAGATTGCAATTCTGTCTGCGTCATAAGGACCTGTATAAGTTTGAGTTGCTTTTTCACTTAATGAACTTGCTTTTTGACCAGGAGCCAATCTTTGTGAAGTTTCTGATGGGTCAGATTTCAATGCACCTAATGCTTCTGAGTATTTGAAACCATTTTGAACGTCTAACAATGTAATGTCAGGATCTTGTTCTAATGATGCGTTGAATACGTCGTACATTTGATCATAATCAACTTCGATAATACCTAAGCCTAATTCAGGAGACATTTTTCTGCCTTCCAAAGCGTATGTTAACATTCTGTCACGAGGTGAAGCTTTACCGTTAACACTTTCTGAGCTTAATGCTTTATCAGGAACGTCGTATGCGATGTTTTCACGTAACCATTTTTTGTCTACTGATTTATCAGTTGCTGATAATTGGTTCATTAACCAAGTTGACATACCTTCTGGGAAGAAGTTTGGTCTTTGTTGAACAGGTAATGCAGAGTGGTGTGGTAACAAGTTTGCTGTTCTTGTGAATGAACCTGTATCTGTTGATGTACCTGTAATTACGCTTGCTACGAAGTTTTTAGCAGCTTCGCCACCTTTTTGGAACATTTTACCCAATACACCAGCTTTATCAGCTACGATTGTTACTAATTGAGTTGCTGCAGGAACTGCATCACATACAAGAGCTAAACCGTTTTTGTGGATTTTGTTCATGTCCAACCCTGTTTCTTCTTTAGCATTTTGCCATTCAGTAATTCTGTGAGGGTGGTGGTCGATATAAATTTGTTTTTTACTTCCTTCGATATAATCTTTGAATGCACCTGAGAATCTTGTTGGAGTTGGAACGTCCATTGTCATTACTAAGTCATATTGTTTTTTAGGTTTACCTTGTAATGGATTAGCATCAAACAAGTTTTCAGGATCTTTCAATTCTGCTAAGTCTCTTTCAAGAACTTGTTGTTGAGCTTTTGCAGTATCTGTTTTCAATGATTTTAATGTTTCAATATTTTTTTCCAAAGTTTGGATTTTATCTGGATTGTATGGACGTTTTACGCTTTCGATACCAGGCATTTTGTCACGGAACAAACCAGGGATTTTATCATCTACTGCACAATCGATTTCTCTATCAGGGTATGCAGCTTTTAATGCTTCTTTCATTGCGATTACTGAACCCAAAGTATCTCCGTCCGGTTTACAGTGACCTAAAATTAAGATACGTTTGTTTGATGGGTCATTAATTTCTTTTGAAATGTTTGTAATAGCATCTTTGATTTCTCTTACGCTACCAAGTCCATTTTCTTTACCTTCAACGTCGAAAATTCTTTCCAATACTTGTTGAGGTGATTTTTCTGGTTGGTATACCATTACTGCTTTTGAAATTTTTGGATCATCTGAATTCAACAATTCATTGAATACATCTGATGCAGCTTTTGCTTGTTTTGGATCATCACCTGTATATTTCAATACAGCTCTTAAACCGATTGTTGGAGCACCTTTTGAAGTACCTGCGATTACGTTTGACAATTCAAAACGATAATTTGTTTTATCACCTTTGATTAATGGCATTAAAGTATCAGCCATTTCATCAGGAACTGAACCTAAAGCACCAAATTTAGGGTGTACAATTTCTAAAGTTTTACCTCTACGAGTTTTTGTTTCTTTAACATTTAATCTGTCGCCTTCTTTCCAATTGCTGTTTGCCAATTGAACAACAGAATCATCAACTGCAGTTGCACTAGCACCTTCAGTTCCTAATTGGTGTTTTGATACACCACGAACTCTGAATTGAATTGCTGGAGCATCTTCACTTGCTTTTGTTTCCATAGGGTTTTGCAATTTGCCTGTAAATGCAACATGCAAAGCATTTCCTTCACGTTTTGTTGAAATCACTTTTTCTTCAGCTTTACGTGAAAACGATACTGAGTCTGCCTCGTATGTCAATTTTGGTCTAACATTTGCAGTTCTTTGCATTTGTGGTTGCGATACGACTTGCAGATTTTGGATTTTTTCTAATTTCATTAGAATGCCTTTCTTTCTTTTTTATAAAGTGAACAATATTTATTTACACACTAAAGTTTTAATAAACACTACTATGTTAATATCAAAAATCCTCAAAAAAAAAATTGCTAGTTTTTTAAAAAATCATGACACATTTGTAATAATTCGTTACACAACTTTCATGATATAATTGAATTGTAGGGTATTAAATTAAAAATTGAGGCAATTTTGACAATCACGGACGAAGCTACACTACAAATCAATGATTGGCTTGTAGAATACAAAAACACAACGGACGAAAAAAAGAAAAAACAATTGCAAAATTTGATTGTAATTGCGACAATGCCTCTTGTAAAAAAAATAGCATGCTCTCTTGCCAGACGTGCAACTGACCCTGTTGATGATTTAATTCAAGTTGGTTCTTTAGGTTTAATCAAAGCTATTGAATTTTTTAACCCTACAATTAGTACAAAATTTAAAACCTACGCAAGTTATTTAATTACCGGTGAAATTCGCCATTATTTACGTGACAAAGCCTCAATGATTAAAGCTCCACGTGAAATTCAAGAGTTAGCATTTAGGATTAACACCGTTATAAAACAATTGTCAGAAGACGGAATTGAAAACCCTACAAACGAACAAATTGCCGAAGCAATGTCTTTACCTGTCAAAAAAATCAATGATGTTATTGAAGTTGACCGTAGAAAAAGTACAATTTCTTTAGACCAAACATTTTCAAACAGTGAAGATGATTGTTTTTCTCTTGCTGACAAAATTCCTGCAGGGGATTATCAAGAATTTTTAAATTCTTACGAAGAAAAAATGATGTTAACGCATGCCATTGAAGAATTACCGCCAAATCTAAAAGAAGTCGTTGAATTAAATTATTATGAAGACTTAAATCAACGTGAAATTGCGGATATTCTAGGCGTTTCGCAAATGCAAGTTTCAAGAAGATTGAAAAAAGCTTTATCAGAAATTTACAACATTATTACTGAAAAAAATAACTACGAAAGAGATTAGACAATGGTAAATATTGATTTTGTGGTTGCAATTTTCGTATTCATAACAGGTCTTTGTATCGGAAGTTTTTTAAATGTTGTTATCTTAAGGGCGTTAAGCGGAGAATCAATAGTTTTTCCGGCCTCAAAATGTCCGACATGTCAGACTCCGTTGAAATGGTGGCATAATATCCCTGTAATTTCATACATTTTTTTAAGAGGAAAATGTGCGTTTTGCAAAGAAAAAATATCAATTCAATACCCTATAATTGAACTTCTTACGGGATATTTATATGTAATGACTTTTGTAAAATTCGGATATTCTTTCAATACGATTTTCACAATAATCTTTTTATCGTTATTCATCGTTATTTCAACAACAGACATAAAAGAACATGTCGCATTTGATGTTCACAGTTATATTTTAGCCACATTTGGGCTAATTTATAACTTCTTCAATTTTGGAAATCTTTATGACGGTTATACATTTATTTTTCACACCTCGTTTATTGCCTCTATCCTTGGATTGTTAATAGGTGCGGGGGTAATCGGATTATATTTAGGAATTGGATATTTATTTTTTAAAACTGTAATCATCGGAGTTGGAGATATTTATATTGCAGGTGCAATCGGAGCATGCTTCGGCTGGAAATATATTTTACAAATGATTCTTTTAGCTATTGGAATTCAAGTTGTTTTATATATTCCTATATTTATCAATAAACTTATCAAAAAACAAGATTATAAAACAATTATCGCATTTTGCATATTTACATTAATGACTTTGCTTAACTGTTTTGCTTTAAATTACGAAAATATTCATTTTATAGCAAAATTAATGCTAAATATTTTACTTATTTCAAGCGGAATTTGGTTAGGTCAAAGAGTTATTTCTTCGTTACCTAAAAATCTTGCTGAAATAAACGACGAAATGATAAAAAATACAATTAACGGCAACAATAATGACAACAATGAAAAAGAAATAATTCACATGCCATTTGGTCCTGCATTATGTTGCAGTGCAATATTTTTTATATTTCTACATTAATCAAAAAATCACAATCAATCCCACTGATAAAAATACGAATATAAAAATAAATATTGATGCTATTTTTAAAATCGGTTCTTGCATATAAATCGTGTCTTCCATATCAAGTTTAACGATAATATCTTTTGAGAAATCTACTTTAAAATCATTTTTCGTTTTTTCAAAAGAATTGTACAATGCGTTTTTAACTTTATACATGCCCTCTAATTCCCCTCTAACAGGCGGATTTGCTATTGCGAATTTTTTAAAACGCAGACTTTCATCATCTGTGAGTTCGCTATCAATATACGCAGACATTTTTTCTTTAAAACTTGAATTATATAAAGAATTTAAAGAATTTTGCGGAAGTTCAGTTTCATCTATTTTTGTTTTTGCATCAGAAAAATCCTTATAAATTTTAACCATTGTTTCATATTTATTACGACATGACTCACATTTTGCTAAATGAGATTGAATAAAATTTGTTACCTGATAATTCGTTTTACCTTGAATATAAAATGATAATAACGCTATGACCTGACTGCATGTTAAATTATTTTCCATAAATTCTCCTTAGATATAATCTTTCAACCCGTCTTGCAAACGGCTTCTTGCTCTTGAAATCCTTGATTTTACCGTACCGACATTTGTCTGTGTAATTTTTGCTATTTCATCATAAGAAAGCCCCTGAAGTTCTCTTAGAACTATCGGAACTCTAAAATGTTCGGGCAATTGCGACATCTCATGTTTTATGCGTCTGTCTAATTCGTTCGACAGACATTTTTCCAAAGGTTTACACTTTTTATCAAGAATATAATTCTGCGGATTAGACATAAACATATCGCACTTATTATTGTTATCGTCAATTGAAATTATTGGCGGAATACGGCAAGCTTTTCGCAAATTGTCATAAAACAAATTCATAACAATTTGATTTAACCAACTTTTAAATAATTTTGGATTTTTTAAATTATGCAACCCTTTTGCCATACGCAAAAGAGCCTCTTGGGTAAGGTCATAAACGTTTTCTGTTTTTTTACTCAAGTAGGTAAATGTCGCAAAAATATTTTTTTGTTCCCGTTTTATAATTTCTTCCAAAGCCTTGTAATCCTGTTGCTGTGCAAGAATTACAAGTTCATTCAACGGCATTTTTTTATATTGCAATTTACCTAATCTCATAAATACAGATTAAGAAAATTTCAAACAAAATAACACACTCTTTGTAATAAATTACTTAGACAATATTATAAATCGATAAATTTGAAAATTATCTAAATTTTCTCATTGATTGCATCATTTTTTGAACCCCAAGACCGCCCATTTTACCAAACATGCCTTTCATTTGGTTCATACCTTTCATCATTGAACGCATTTGGTCAAATTGTTTTATAAATATATTAATATCATGTAACGGAATACCTGAACCATCTGCAATTCTTTTTTTACGAGAAGAATTTAATAATTGAGGATTTGAGCGTTCTTCAGGTGTCATACTTTGGATAAATACTTCAATTCTTTTTAACTGTTTTTCACCCTCGTGAGAAATTAAATCTCTGTCTTCTTTTTTCAAATTCATGCCGGGAAGCATACCTAAAATTTGGTCGATTGAACCAAACATTTTCATTTGACGTTGCATAGAAAGAAAATCATCAAAAGTAAATTCAGCCTTTTTCATTTTTTCTTCAAGTTTTTTTGCTTCTTTTTCGTCAAAAACTTCTTGAGCTCTTTCAACAAGTGAAACAATATCACCCATACCTAAAATACGAGTTGCCATTCTTTCCGGATAAAAATCTTCTAATGCGTCGATTTTTTCGCCTGTACCTGTCAATTTTATCGGCTTTTTAGTACAATAAACGACACTTAACGCAGCACCACCACGAGAATCACCGTCCAATTTTGTTAAAACTAAACCTGTTAAATTCAATTGAGCATCAAAATTTTCCGCAACGTTTACAGCCTCTTGACCTGTCATAGAATCTACAACCAACAATTTTTCGTGGGGGTTAAAAATTCTATCAATCAATAATAATTCCGCCATCATATCGGTATCGATTTGCAAACGTCCTGCGGTATCCAAAATAACAACATTAAAACCGTTTTCTTTTGCGTAATTTAGGGCATGACTTACAATTGACTGAACATCAGTAACATTTTCTTCCGCATAAACGTCTGTTCCGATTTCACTACCAAGAGTTTGTAATTGTTTAATAGCAGCAGGACGATAAACGTCGCACGCAACTAGTAATGGATTTTTGCCCTCTTTTTTCAATTTAACGGCAAGTTTTGCACTTGATGTTGTTTTACCTGAACCTTGCAAACCTAACATCATAATAATTGATGGGTGACCTGTCAAATTAAGAGGTTTTTGTTCACTACCTAATAGAGCAACTAATTCGTCATGAACAATTTTTACAAGTTGTTGAACAGGGTCAACGCCTTGCAAAACTTTTTCACCCTCTGCACGGTCTTTGATATTTGATATAAAAGCCTTTACAACACGTAAGTTAACATCAGCTTCCAACAACGCACGTCTAATCTCACGTAGAGCATCTTGCATATTGTCTTGCGTAAGTTCTTTGCCTGTTGTTTGTCTTATTATCCCTTGTAATTTTTCGCTTAAATTATCAAACATCTTAACCTCTTATGTAATTTTACATGTATATATATAAATATATCATGAAAAAATCCCTCGACTGTCGGTATTGTATTTTTAGTTTGCTTAAAGTTTAATAGATTTAGAAAACACGGGGAACATTATGGAAACACAAACTATAAATAACGAAATAAATTTAACATTAGAAAATATTTATAATTTTATAAAAGAAAACGACAAAACAAAAAAAGATTTTTCTGAATACCTAAAAACTATGGGGGTTTTCGGAACCAGCCAAGAAAAACAAAAAGAATTTTATATCTCTTATATCTTTGAAAGAGCTATTCCGGATTTACAACAAAATCCGATAATGTTTTTTAACAAAACTAACAGCACGAAAATATCAAAAGCTATGGAAAAGGCTTTTACCTCAATTTTTCAAGTAAAAAAACAACTTAAAAATGGTTTTGAAGTTTATAATTTAATAAACGAAAAAGATTATATCCTAAATATTACAACTAAAATGACAGATTTTAGAGGCATTGGCTCAGGTCAATACATTGTTGCAAGAGTTTTTGAATATAACAATAACTTTTATATTATAGAACTTACAGGGCATTTACCGTCAAACAAACAAAATGAAGCAATGCGTTATGCAATGGCAAAAATTATTCAAGAGCCTTACCTTGTATACGAAAATAACCCGCAAAAAGAACAAGAATTGCGTGAAAATATTTCGTTTATGTATGAAAAATTTATGGACGCATTTAAAACTGATGAACTTATTACAACAAATACTTATGCAGACGATATAATCGGGCAATTCAATGATTTCGTAGAAAACGAAACGCAAACAAATATTGATGACAAACTAAAATTACCAGAAAAATTGGGTTATTTTGAAGTAAAAGACTTAAATAATGATTACGATAATTTTATAGAAAAATCTTTAGACGGTTTTTCTTCACATAAAAAGCCTTACGACACGGGAATTATTTATGATAAAGATTACGGCTTATACATAATTCCATTCTATAAAACACTTTTAACAATTTTAGAAGAAAATTCAACAGAAAACATTGACGGAGCAAAAGATTGCATAAAATATTTTGTAACGTCACCGGCAATATCAACAAATATTATTCAACGTATTTGCAACAAATATCCTAACTTTGTAGATATGGCAAATTCAGTAATGAACGAGAATTTATCATTAAACGAAATGTTTGTAAAATACAAATACGAATATGTAACACACAAAATTTTTTCACAAACAACAATTTTATATAACTCAAAAGTTTTTACAAATTCACTTAATACCGCAATAAACGAAACAAGACAAAGCGATATTGATTATTCAAACGTAAAAAGAAACGATCCATGCCCGTGCGGTAGCGGCAAAAAGTATAAAAATTGTTGTTTAAATAAATAATAGAAATACAGAGTCACCACTCAAAAACTCCTACAAATAAAATCTAGGTATTGCAAACAAAGTAAAACAATCCTGTTAATTCATCAAACTCAAGTTTTAATTTTCTAATTA
>CAZKJV010000017.1:0-18749 GCA_964553175.1 uncultured Muribaculaceae bacterium
TTTTATTAAAATTTTGTTTGTATAAAACCTTTTCCATTTTTATTTCATTTTATTAATTGATTTTAAATATAATTCATCAATCAAAACTGTTACACTCGCTGCAATTGCAGGTGCTAAAATTAACCCTAAAAATCCGCCGAATTTTCCACCAACAAGCAACGCAAAAATAATAACTAATGGGTGCAAGTCCATAAATTTACCAAAAACCACAGGTCTTACAATATTATTAGAAATTTGTTGAACACCCAAAAAGATTAAAATTGAAAGAGCGACAACAATTGCCCCTTTTTTGTATGCAGATAAAATTATAAGAGCCAATGCTATAGTAGGTCCAAGAACAGGGATAATATCAAGTACACCAGAAATCAAACCTAGAGAAAAAGCAAATTCAACCCTCATAATCAATAAAGCTATTGAAATTAATAACCAAATTGCTGCACCTGAAATAATTGATGCTATAACATAACCACCGACTTTTTCAGAAATTTTTACAACAATATTTTCGGCTTTATCTTTTAATTTTTCCGGGAAAAATTCTAAAAATTTAGATTTCATATAAGCAGAATCTTTTAATAAATAGAATAACACTGTAATAACTGCAATAAAGATAATTATACCTTGGAAGAAACTCATTGTTAAATTCAATGATTGACTCAAAATACCTTTTGCAATATCATCACCGTTGCTTATAACGTTGTTTAAAGTAATATATTCAGAAATATTATGTCCTGCAAAACTGAAATTTTGGAAAAAAGCTTGAACTTCCGAAATTCTAGACGGTAAAGCTTGAATAAATACAGATATTTGCTCAATCGTAATAGTTAAAACAGGAAGAACAAAAGCAAGTAATAATACAACTGATGCAGTAATAACAATCAAAGTTGAAGCTGTTCTGTTTTTCGTTTTTTTGTCCAAAAGATTAACCAACGGCAACATAGAACATGCCAGCACAAAACAAGCAAAAAATAACATAACGATATCGCTAACTTGAGGCAAGAATTTCAATAAAATGAAAACTAGTATCAAGAAAACTATATTTTTTACTGTAAGAATTTCTCTAAACAACATTTAACTACTCCGTTCTATTCATTTTGAATTCTAATAGTTCATCAATTTCTTTTTGCAAATCCAAAGCTGCATACAAATCTTTGCTATTGATAATTTTTAACTCAATAAATATTTGCCCGATTGGCATTTTTTGAAATTTTTGGACATCTAAAGCCATTCCCAACTGAATAAGATTTATCTTACCTGATGAAAGCAAAATCTCACCGAGTCGTTGATGCTCCGTAACATCTGTCCAATCATTAACACTATATAGATTTTTCATAAAATCATTATATCAAAGTTAAAAAAAAATACCACTACCCGAGTTTATAACAAAAAGCGGTGAAAATATCACCGCTTTTTTATCTCAGTTATATTAATTTTGTTTGTTCAACATCAATTGTTTCTTGTTGAGGTTCTGTTGCCGGTTTTGCTTTATCAACAATAGCATCTTCTTCCTCAGGTGAAATAATCTTATTAACAGAAACAACAGTATCATTATCAACTAAGTTTTGAGCTCTTACACCAGTTGCAGGTCTACCTTGTTGAGAAATATCACCTGCTTTTATACGAGTAACAATACCATTTGCAGTTACTAACATAATGTCGTCTTGTTCAGAAACAATAGTTAATGCAACTAATCTTGATTCATTAGTTTTGAACTTAGTAGCAATCAAACCGATACCACCTCTGTTTTGACCTCTGAATTCAGAAAGTTTTGTACGTTTTCCAAAACCGTCAGAAGTTACAACCAATAAATCTGCGTCATAATTTTGCGGAACAATATCACAACCGATTAATTCATCACCTGTTCTCAACTTCATTGAAGTTACACCTCTTGCACTTCTGCCCAAAGGTCTTAAATCTTCAATGCTAAATCTGATTGCCATACCACATTTTGTACCGATAATGATTTCGTCTTTCGGATTTGCTAATTTAACCCAATTCAACTCATCATTTTCTTCCAAACTAATTGCGATAATACCGTTACGACGAATGTTAGCAAAGTTATCAAGTTCTATTCTCTTAATATAACCTGATTTTGTTAACATAATCAAATTCAAATCATGAGAGAAGTTACTTACAGGAACAACCGCAGTAATTCTTTCATCTTGTGAAATTGGTAATACATTTACAATTGGAAGACCTTTTGCTTGACGTTGACCTTCAGGGAAATCATAAACATTCAAGCTGTATACAGTACCTTTTGATGAGAAGAATAACACTTTATCATGCATCATTGCAGTAAAGAAATGTTGAATATCATCATCATCTTTAGTCTTCATACCGGATTTACCACGAGTAGCTCTGTTTTGACGTTCAAAAGTATCTAAAGATATACGTTTGATATAACCTTGATGAGTAATAAACACAGCCATAGGAGTATTTGGAGTTAAATCTTCTATACTCATTTCACCTTGTTCAGCGATAATTTGAGTTTTTCTTTCATCTCCATATTTTTCTTTGTCTTCTAGCAATTCAGTTTTAATAATAGCTAAAACTTTCTTTCTATCCGCAAGAATTGATTCATACTCTGCAATTTTCTTAATTAATTCGTCGTATTCAGCTTTGATTTTGTCTTGTTCTAAGCCTGTTAAACGTCTTAATTGCATTTCCAAAATAGCGTTTGCTTGGTCAATATCAAGACCGAATTTACTCATCAAACCAGAACGAGCATCTTCCGTTGTCTTAGAAGTTTTAATCAATTCAATTACTTCATCTAATGAACGTAAAGCAATGATTAAACCTGCTAAAATATGAGCTCTAACTTTTGCTTTTTTCAAGTAATAAATAGTTCTTCTTGTAACAACTTCTACTCTGTGGGCAATAAATTCTGTTAAAACTTGATGTAAATTCAACAATCTTGGTTGATTGTCACATAAAGCCAACATATTAACACCAAAAGTTGTAGCTAATTGAGTATATTTGAATAAATTGTTTTTAACAACTTCCGGTTTAGCATCACGTTTTAATTCGATAACAATTCTCATACCTTCACGGTCAGATTCATCTCGAATATCAGAAATACCTGTAACTCTTTGATCTTTTACAAGTTCAGCGATTTTCAAAATCAAATCTGATTTATTAACTTGGTACGGAATTTCAGTAATAACAATAGCAGTTCTTGCTTGACGTCCGCCACCGCCTGCTATTTCTTCAAAAGTTGAAACAGCCTGCATTTTAATAGAACCACGACCTGTTTCATAAGCTTGTTTGATTTCATTCAAGCCAACAATTGTTGCAGCAGTAGGGAAATCAGGTCCTTTGATATATTGCATTAAATCAGCAACAGTCAAATCCGGATTATCAATCAAAGCCACTAAACCATCTACAACTTCACATAAATTGTGAGGTGGAATATTTGTTGCCATACCTACGGCAATACCTGAAGTACCGTTTAATAACAACATTGGTAAACGGCAAGGTAATACAAGAGGTTCTTGTAAAGAGCCATCAAAGTTTGGTCCAAAATCAACAGTTTCTGAATCAATATCAGCAAGCATAGATTGAGTAATCTTATGCATTCTTGCTTCTGTATAACGCATTGCGGCAGCACCGTCACCGTCAACAGAACCAAAGTTACCATGACCATCTACTGTTAAATATCTTGTTGAAAAGTCTTGAGCCATACGAACTAAAGCATCGTATACAGAAGAATCACCGTGAGGGTGATATTTACCAAGAACTTCACCAACAATTCTGGCACATTTTCTGAAAGGCTTATCAGGATACATGCCTAATTCATTCATTGCAAATAAAATACGTCTATGAACGGGTTTTAAGCCGTCACGAACATCAGGTAACGCACGTCCAACGATTACACTCATTGCATAATCAATATATGAACGTTTCATTTCTTCTCTAATATTTACGGGAACTATATTTCCCTCTGAAAACATATTTTGTTGAGTCACAACTATTCTCCTTATCCCATGCCTTTATTTTAACACAAAAACAAGTAGCATGCTTATCTGTTTGTAATATAATTTAACTATGGACAATATGAATTTAGATGAAATTAACCAAATTATTGGTGAAAAAGATTTTGCTCAAGCAAAAATAAAACTTGAAGAATTACTAAAAGAAGATGAATTTAACGTAGAAGCGTTAAAAATGCTAGGTCTTTGCAACTTAAACCTTGAACTTTACGAGCAAGGCAGAATTAATTTTGAAACAGTTGTAAAATATGCTCCAGATGATGCAACCAGCTGGTTTTATCTGGCAAATTGCTATGATAATCTTGAAGATTACTTACATGCAAAAAGTGCATATCATGAGGTAATTAGTCTTAGAGAAAACTACACAGAGGCATACAAAAATTTAGCAGTTGTTTATATGCGAACAAAAGAAGAAGATAAAGCAATTGAACTTGCAAAAAAAGGGATAGAACTTGAACCAGAAGAATATCAATTTTACTTTTTAATCGGAACGTCTTATATCGCAACAAAAAGATTTAAAGAAAGTATCGAATACTTTGAAAAAGCTATCGAGTTAAAACCTGACCACGCACAGATTTACAACAATCTTGGTACTGCGTACATAACAACAGGAAATTACGACAAAGCTCTTGAAAATTATAAAAAAGCATCTGAAATTGATACAGATAATTCATTAACTCTCTACAATATGGGGTCAATTTTACAACTTCAAAGCAGATTTGAAGAAGCTTGTGAAATGTTCCAAAAAGCGTATGAAGTTGAACCTTTAGACAACTATATCGTTTCACTTGCACTTTGCGAATTCAAAGCTAAAAAATATGATGAAGCGATTAAACATTACAAAGAACTTTCAGAAAAATACCCGACAAAAACTAACTTCAAATACAATTTAGCTTGTTGTTACGAAGTTTTGGGCGATTTAAAAGTTGCAATAAGTATTTTACATGAAATTATTGAAACAAATCCAAAAGCAGTAATGATGATACAAAAACTTGCATCTATCTATTTGAAATTAAATGAAATAGAAGAGGCAAAAAATTTGTATGAAAAAATCATACTTCAAGGTGCAGTAACACCTGATATTTATTACGAATACGCTATGCTTTGTATGGAAACAAAAGATTATGACCACGCAGAAAAAATCTTTAAAAAAGTACTAGCGTTAAATCCAAATTCAGCAAAAACGCATAAAGATTTAGGCGTAATTTACCTGACAAAACGCTTATTTGACTATGCAAGAGATGAATTTGAAACCGCATACAAACTTGATTCAGAAAATAAAGACATTATCTTTGAATACGCAAACTTTTTACACGCAACAGAAGATTATGCAAAGGCTGAAGAACTTTATAAATACGCTCTCTCAATCGAGCCTGAAAATCCAAACTTCTTAACTTTTGCGGCAAAAAATAAAATGGCATTCAATGACAATGAAGCAGCGTATTCAATGCTGTTAAAAGCTCTTTCAAAAGCTCCAACAAATAATTTTATATTGTTTTTACTAGGTAAAGCAGCATTTTTAAGCAAAGATTACGATAACGCAAAACTTTATCTTGTAAAAGCTTATGAAATTTCACCAAATGACGAAATAGAAAACATTTTAGCACTATGCTATTTCAATCTTGGAAACTTTATACAAGCAAATCAATTGTTCTTAAAAATATTAGAAAGCAATAAAAACAATACAATGTTGCTACTAAACAGTGCAAAATGCTATGAACAAATCGGAGACAAAGATAAAGCAATTGAACAATTAGAAAAAGCAGTTGAAATCTTCCCTGATTTTGAAGAAGCTCACGAAATGATTAGAAAATTATCTTAAAATAAAACAATTAAATAAAAACTAAAAAAGGATAAATATGCAAGAAATAAAATATTCACCGATGGAAGAATTTGCTAACGCATTCACACACGCAATCGGGACGTTGTTATCAATCTATGGATTAGTTTTGCTTATTGTATCATCAAAAACACCGACACAAACAGCAACAACCGCAATTTATGGTGCAACGTTAATATTATTATTTCAATCCTCAACTTGTTACCACGCAATGGTAAACGAAACAGCAAAAAAAGTTTTCAGAAAAATTGACCACTCTGCAATTTATCTACTAATTGCAGGAACATACACTCCTATATTAATGTTGGTTGTACCATTTCCGCATTCAGTTGCATTACTTGCAATGACTTGGTATCTTGCAGCTATGGGAATTGTTTTTTCTTGCATAACATTAAAATTTAAATATCTAAACACTGCACTATACTTAGTAATGGGTTGGGTTTCATTATTCTTGATATTTCGAATGTGGGCATATAACCCAATCTCTGTTTATTACTTACTTGCAGGCGGATTGGCATACTCTATGGGCTGTGTATTTTATTTATTTAAAAAAGTTCCCTTTACGCATTCAATATGGCATCTTTTTGTCTTGTTAGGTGCAGTTTTACACTACTTAGCAGTAATGTCATTACTAAAATAAATACTATATTCATTAAAAACACAAAGCTTTTGTAAATATTTGTAACAAAACTCTAAAGTTTTTTTTAAATGTGTCGATAAGTATAGTGTGATTAGGTAAAAAGGGGCAAAAAGATATGCTAACAATTACGTCGAAAATTCAAATGGATAGATGCAGGAAAGAAATTAATATGCTTACTGCAGAACAAATGATGAATACAACATATTTGAACACCACAACTGAACGTTTGGCAGCTTGGGAAGATGACATCACTCGAGAAGTTAACGCTGCAAATGAGGGTCGTTCAAAAGAAAATAAAATCGATGTTAATGAAGTAATCGATGAAATGAAAAGAACTGATGAAGTATATCTTAAATTGGCAGCATACGGTGATGCCTTTGAAACAAGAAATGCAAGCATTGATTCCGAGTTAAAGTTATTAAACGAAGAAATGGAAACATTCCAAAAAGAACATCAATCAGGTATTGAAAATGATACGTCATTCTGGTGTTTCGGCGGGTAATAAAAGATTTAACAATAAAAAGGGCGGTTTTGATAAAATCAAAACCGCCCTTTTTATATTCTTTTTCTATTCAATCATAGATATTTTTATTTATTTTGCAATTCAAATAATTCAACCGTATTTTCCATCAACTCGGCTATCGTCATTGGACCTACACCTTTTGGAACAGGCGAAATATAACCCGCAACCTCTTTTACATTATCAAAATCCACATCACCAGTTGTCTTTCCATCTTGATTTTTAAATATACCAACATCAATAACTACTGCATTTTCTTTAACCATATCTTTAAAAATCACTTTTTTACCAACAGCAGAAATTAAAATATCAGCTTGTTTAGTTATATCTTTTAAATTTTCTGTTTTTGAATGACAAATAGTAACAGTTGCATTTTCATTCAACAACATCATTGCAATCGGCTTTCCAACAATATTTGAACGACCAAGAACAACGGCATGTTTACCCTCAATCTCAATATTATACTCTTTTAAAAGTTTAATAATACCTTTTGGAGTACAAGGGTAAGCGTTTGGAGTTATTCCATTCAACAAGTTACCTGAATTTTCAGCCGTAAATCCGTCTACGTCTTTTTGTGGAGAAATAGTTTTTATCACACGTTTTGAATTAATATGCTTTGGCAAAGGTAGTTGCACTAAAATTGCATGAACAGATTCATCAGAATTCAATTCTTCAATTTTTTCAATCAATTCATCTTCTGATATATTTTCCGCATATTTAATAACAGTAGATATTATGCCTATCATTTCAGCTTTTTTATTTTTTAAATTCACATAAATAGTGCTTGCAGGATTTTCACCAACTTGAATTACAACAAGATGTGGTTTTTGTGACATTTTAGAAACTTTTTCAGTAAGTTCTAACATTATTTTTTCTGCAACGCTTTTTCCGTCAATAATTATAGCCATTATATCCTCTTTTGCGGTAAATTTAATCTAAAATAGAATTGTTTAATTGCATCTTGAACAACTAAAGATTCTCTTTCAATCGAATGTTCATGTAACTCTTTATCATCTGGAACAACACCCAAAACCTCAAGTTCGTATTTTTTCAATTTGTCAAATAAAGTCGTCATGTCTTCATTATTTACTTTATTAAGAACAACGCCAAGCTGACCACCAGCAGAATATTTAGCTGAAAATTCCTCAATGCGTTTTGCAAGTTGGAAAGATTCTTCTGTCGGATTTGTTACAATAATTGCTGTATTAATATCAATATCAACCAATTGATTTAAGTATTTCAAATCGAATTCACAATCAAAAATAACAAAATCATATTGATTAATAAATTTTGAAACAGCTTCATTCATTTGTTTTGTAATAGGACAGCGACAATCTTTTGAAGCAACAAACCAAGATACAATAATATCAACATTTTCTTCCAAAGAAACTACAATATCTTCCAAAGCCCATTCAATATATTCTTGCTTTGACATGTCTTCAGGAATACCGGTTTTATACTCGTGTTTTCCACTACGGATACCGTAAATAGTATTACGGATATCTTTTCCAAAACTATGACCTAATTCAGCAGCCAAATCGTTATCAAACAAAAGAATTGATTTATCAGGAAAATATTCTTGGAATATTCTCAAAAATGCTTTTGTTATTGTCGTTTTACCGCTTCCGCTTTTACCAATTATTGCTAATGATGTTGTCAAATTTTTACCCCTTTAATTTTTTAGATAAATCTTTCGCCAATTTAAAAGTCTTCTCTGTTAATTCTACACTCAAAGTTGCACAACCGCAAGAAGAACTTATTAAAGAATTATTTTCTATTAATTCTTTATCAATTCCGTTTTCAATTAAAACTCTTTTTGCATCTTCAAATTTTTGTGCCAAAATCTCTAAATTTGCAATTTCTAAGGCTTGTTGATTTAATGTTGGAACTATTCCCCATACAAGTTTTCCGCCGTTTTCCAAAAAGTCTTTTAAATCTTTTGTATACGTATTCATTTCTTTTGCGTAAGTAAACGCATCAAAGTTTATCATATTAAGCCCAATTTTTAACAAATCAGACCAATTACAATTTCCACAACAATGAACAGCACTTAATCCGCTAAATTCTTTCACTTTATCAGAAATTTTTTTAATATTTTCTATAATTTCTTTTTGCGAAAGTTTCTCATATTCGTTATTATTAAGCTGTGCAAGTGTTGGCTCATCAATAAATACAATTGGAACAGTATTTTGCGAAAATTTTTTAATCTCTCTAATTTGCCACAAAGTCTTTAAGATAAGGATTTTAGTAATATTTTCAGCAATTTCTTTATCAAAACAAGATTTTCTTTCTTGATTATCAAAAATATTTACGGATAATGTAAAAGGTCCTGTTATCTGAATTTTAGCATATTTTGGTTTTGTATTTCCTACAAAATCTATAAAAGATTTAAACGCAACCGAAAAATCTTTTGAAATACAATATTTATCAAGTTCCTTAGAATTAATATCACTCAAAATCTTTTCAAAATCACAACTCAATTTTTTAGATTTTTCTAAATATTCATTAGAGTTATTATTAATAAAAATTTTGTCATTATTTATTGAAATTGCAGGCATGTTCTCAAGATATTGATACAACATGTCTTCATTTTGTGAATAATTTACCAATTGCGGACAAAACGGAATGTCATAATTGTATTGTTTAATCATAGAAATGGCATCTTCTAATTTTTTATGGGGCAAAGAGCCAATAGCAATACATTCATATTTTAAATCTGCATATTTATCCATTCCATATCCCAAGTTTAAATAAAAACAAAAAGGCACAAATTTGATATATCAAATTTGTGCCTTTTAAAACTAAGCTTCTGTTGTTTCTTCAACAACTTCTTCGATTTCTTCTTTAAGAACTTCTGAAGCTGTTACGTTTACTGTTAATTCAGTTTTAACTTTTGAAGTTAATTTGATTAACATAGTGTAAGAACCAATTTTGTTAATTGGAGCATTTAAAGAAACAGTTTTTCTATCAACTTCGATACCAGCTTTTGCTTGTAATTCTTCACAAAGTTTTTTAGTTGTGATAGTACCGAATAATTTACCAGATTCACCTGCTTTTGCAGATAATTCTAATGTAGCAAATTTTTCAATTTCTTGAGCTTTTGCTAATGCTTCTTGGTGTAATTTTTCTTGTTTTGCTTGAATTCTTGCTAAATTTTGTTCTCTGTTTTGCAAAGCACCTTTTGTTGCAATTTCAGCAAAATTTTGTGGTAATAGGTAATTTCTAGCGTATCCGTCTTTAACTTGAACTAAATCACCTTGTTCACCTAAGTTTTGAACATCTTTTTTCAATATTACTTGCATGGTTTTCTCCTTTATCTTCTCTTTGTGTATTTATCGTAATAAAAACATGAAAAAAAGTCGAGTAAAATTTTTATTTGTTAACATCTTTTAAATCTATTATCGCAACATTTTCAACATGATATGTATGACAAAACATATCAAAAGGCTGTATACTTTCGACTTTCGCACCTTTTGAAATTAAATATTTTAAATCTCTAGCCAATGTCGCAGGGTTACAACTTACATAAATAATTTTATCTTTTGTTAATGCCGTAACATAATCTAAAGTTTTTTCAGTTGAACCTTTTCTTGGCGGGTCAAGAATTGTTATATTAAATCTTCGGTTTTTAGTTTGAAGCTCTTTTTCAAAAAACTTTTCGGCGTCCATATTATGAAGTTCAATATTATCAATTTCGTTTGCTTTAATAGTTTCTTCCGCCCAGTTTACAGCATCTTTACATTCTTCTACACTAACAACTTTTTTGCAAACATCACTAACCGTTATTCCAAAAGTCGTTACACCTGCATAAGCATCAAAAACTGTCGGACTTTCAAAGTTCTCATTTATGTAATTTTTTACATACGCAAATATATTTTCTGCACTTTTTGGATTTACTTGAAAGAATGAATTTGCACCGATTTTGAAAGTTTTATCTAAAATTCTTTCTTTTGTAAAATTTTTGCCGACAATAACTTCCGTATTATTTGTCATGATTAAATTTGTTTTATTAGGGTTAAAATTCACGCAAACCCCTGAAACATCTTTAAAATTTGAATAAATTTGATTTGCTAAATCTTCAATCTTTTTAAAAGATTTTTTAGCATTTATCACAAGAACAACTAAATTTTTATCAGTCGCTTTTGAATGCCTAATCACAACATGCTTTAAATCGCCAACATGTTTTTTCTCATTATACCCTGTAAGCCCTAATTCAACCGCTTTTTCTCTTACAAAATCAATTATTTTATCACAAATTTCGGGTTGAATTGGACAATATTTAATATTTACAATTTCGTGTGATTTTGGTTTGTAATATCCTGCCAAAATCTTTTTAGAAACTTTTGTTTGCCCAATCGGATATTGAACCTTACAACGATATTCTTTAATTTCAGGACTTTTTATGACATCTTTTACCAAAATATCAATATTTCCAATTGAACGCATTGCATCTTGCACGATTTCTTTTTTCAATTTTAGTTGATAATCGTAATCAATAAACTGCAATTGACAAGCCCCACAAACTTTTTGCATAGGGCAAAACGGTTCAACTCTATGAGAAGATGGCGAAATTATCTCAGAAATTGTCGCATTTGCATAATTTTTAGAAACCTTAGTTATTTTAACTTTTAACTCATCTTCAGGACAAGCATTCTCAACAAAAATAACCATTCCATCATTTTTTGCAATGCCAAACCCGAGATTTGAAAGCTTCTCAATTTTTACGTTTAATTCTTCATTAACCTTCATTATAAACAAATCCGTCTTGTTTCATACGTCTTACAACTTCTTTTAATTCTTTCATTGAGCAAACAATTGAAACACGGACATAACCAGCACCATATTTGCCGAAAGCTGTTCCAGGAACCATTACGATACCAGATTTTGTTAACAAATCATTGCAGAAATCTTCTGAAGTTGCATAACGTTGAGGTATTTTTATCCATTGATAAAAAGTCGCTGTTGGAATATGGTCAAATTGCCAGCCAAGTTCATTTTTAAAAGCATTTACCAAATAATCAGATTTTTTCTGAATTTCTTTATTTGCCCAAACGATATATTTATCACCGTCTTTTGAATTCAAAATATTAGCAGCTGCAACTTGCATTGCTTTAAAAATGCCTGAATCAATCGTTGATTTCAATTTTGCAAATTGAGATACCACATCAAAGTTTCCACAAATCCAACCGATACGCCAACCTGTCATTGAATAAGGTTTTGAAAAGCTATGAAATTCTACCGCAATATCTTTTGCACCATTAACTTCTAAAACGCTATGTGGTTTAAATTCTTCATCAAAATAAATATCCGTATAAGCAGCATCGGAAATTAAAAGAATTTCATTTCTTTTACAAAAATCTACAACGTGCTCTAAATATTCAAACATACAAGACGCACCAAGAGGATTGTTCGGATAATTTATAATCAAAGCTTTTACTTTGTTTTTATTAAATCCGTCTTTTTCTAGATTATTAAAAATCTCATCCATATTTGGAGTGAAATTATTTTCTTGGGTTAAAGGTATAGAATAACTTTTTCCACCGCAAACTTTTACCATTTCGCTATAAGAGGCATAAGATGGATCTGGAATTAAGATAATATCTTTGTTATTATCATCAGTTTCAGGCATAATAATACCTCTCAAAAGATTTGCAATACCTTCTTTTGAGCCTAATAACGAACAAATCTCATTTATTTCTACATCAACCCCAAATCGGTTTTTCATTCTTGTTTTAATAGCCTCTAACAAGAATTTTTCACCCTTTGGAGTTGAATATGTATGAACGCCCTCTTTATCAAGAGCTTTTTTGAAATCCTTTAACAATTTTTTAGGTGGCATAGTAGTAGGTGCTCCCATCGCTAATGAAATTGGAGCTCTGCCTTTTTTTGTTAACTCATCTTTTAATTTTGCAGTTTTTTCTTTGATTTTAAACATTATGTAAGTATCAATACTTGCTGCGAAATTATTAAAAAATTGTTTCATGATTATCCTTTATTTGCATGGTTTTAACTCAAAAATTATAGCATAAATTTTAAAAATAATATAATATTAATATATCATGGAAACAATAAGAGAAAGACTAGAAAGAATTGAACTCGAAAATTTAAGCGAGTTCGCAACAAAAAGCGTAAATACAAAAGGACGAAACTATCCGGTTGATAGATGCGACATCCGAACAGAATTTCAAAGAGATAGAGATAGAATCATTCACTCTAAAGCGTTTAGACGTTTAAAACACAAAACACAAGTGTTTTTGTCACCATTTGACGACCACTTTAGAACCCGTTTAACTCATACCCTTGAAGTTTCTCAAATCGCAAGAACAATTTCAAGAGCGTTATCTTTGAATGAAGATTTAACAGAAGCCATCGCATTAGGGCACGACTTAGGTCATACTCCTTTTGGACATTGTGGCGAAGGTGTTTTAAACCATTTAATTGAAGGCGGATTTAGACACAATGAACAAAGCGTTAGAGTTGTAGAAGTACTTGAGGATTTGAATTTATGCCGAGAAACAGTTGACGGAATATATTCTCACTCTTGGGGATTAAAACCAGAAACTTGCGAGGCTCAAGTGGTTCAACTTGCAGATAAAATTGCATACATAAATCACGACATTGATGATTCAATCAGAGCCGGAATAATTTCAGAAGAGGACTTACCTTTAGAATGTCAAAAATATTTCACATCTGAGGCAAGAAAACGTTTAAGTAAAATGATTAACGACATTATCTCTAATTCCGTAAATTCTCAAAAAATAGCTATGAGTGAAGAATGCTGGGGCTACACAACTCTTTTAAGAGAATGGATGTTTAAAAATGTCTATGTAGATTCACCTGCAAAACTTGAAGAAAAGAAAACAGCAAGAATTGTTTGCGAATTGTTCAAATACTATATTGATTTTCTGGAAAACAAAGTTCCAAAAGAGAAAATTGAACAAATCGTTGTAGACTATATTTCCGGAATGACAGACCAATACGCAATTGAAAAATTTAAGGAATTATTCATTCCAAGACCAATTCAAGCTCTAAATAAAGATGAAGCAATATTTAGATTAATTCAAAAATATAACTAAACTAATAAAATTAAAATGCCACGACTTTAAAAAGTTGTGGCATTTTTCACACATTTATTAAATCTTACGCTTGTGGCGGATTTTCATTAAATTCTGCTAAACCAACTTGATTTCTACCATGTTCTTTTGCGTAATACAAACCTTGGTCAGCATATTCAATAATTTGTTGAGGAGTTTCACCATTTTCAGGATAAGTTGAAACACCTACACTGATTGTTACATGAACGGTTTGAGTTGCACTAAGTTTGAATATTCTTTCTGCAACAGCCTTACAAACTCTTTCAGCTTTTTTAATAGCTTCTTCTTTGTCAGTATTTGTAAGAATAATGCTCATTTCTTCACCGCCATAACGGCAAACGATATCTGTTGCACGAGAATTTGTTTTTAACGTTTGAGCAACTTGTTTTAACACAGCATCACCTGCTTGGTGTCCGTATGTATCGTTAAAGCTCTTGAAGTGGTCGATGTCAATGATAATCATTGAGAATTGAGTGTTATAACGTTGTGCATTTGCAATTTGCATTCTCATTTGATCTTGGAAATATCTGTGGTTGTACAATTCAGTTAAACCGTCAGTGGTAGCAAGTTTATATTGATGTTCAAAATCTCTTGATTTGATTATATATTTAACAATATAAGCAACTACAAAAACTGCAATAATTGCAAGTACCGGAACAACAATATTTAACCATACATTTGCAAACATCATTATGAAATAAGTTAACAATGAATAACCAAACGCTGTAACAACCGCTGTTGTAATTGCAATTGGTGTAGAATTTGTTCTCAAAACAATTGTTCCAACAAAAAGAACAAGTAAAATTGCAATTAAAGTGTTTGTTGTTGGAGTTGCTTTTTTAATGAAATTATTATCAATAAAGTTATTCATAAATGTTGCATAAATTTCAACTCCAGGGTATGTTTCGCCAACACCGGTAATAGGAGTACTTTTTACATCAGCCATACTTGTTGCAGTAGTACCAATAAAGATAATTTTATTAGAAAAATCATATTGTTCTTTAATTTGTTCGCCATTCATTAACATAACCAATTTATATAATGGAATATGTTCATAAGTTTCACCATGAGAATGACCGTACCAGTTTAAAATCAATCCACCATCACTATTAACAGGGATTTTTTTATCACTAACTAAAATATTAGAATTTTTATCAATTACGATTGAATTATAAGACTTTTTATCAAGTTTTGCTTGATAATTCAACGCAGTTAAAAACGCTAAATTTGGATAATAATCATTTTGATATTTAACGACAGCAGGGAATTCTCTTACAATACCGTCAGCAGAACGAACTATATTTAGAATACCAATTTTTGTATTGCTGTTAATTATTTGCGATAAAATAGGTCTGCAATTTGTAAATGTTAAATTTTGAAAATCAATATCTGATTTATTATCAACTGTCAATTGTAATCTTGCAGGTAAATTTATCGGTTGTCTAACTTCATAAGCCATGTCGTCAAAATTCATACCTGTCAAAACATTGTCATAAGCATTCATTGTTGATGCTAACTTATCATCTGCATTATTATTACTTTTTAAAGATGAAACAAACATCAAATCAAAAGAAATAGATGTTGGATTTTGTTTTTCCAAGAAATTAATTAAATCAGCATAAACACTTCTTGGCAAAGGCCATTCGCCATATTTATTAGTTAAATACTCATAACTTGCATCATCAATCGTGATAATAACAATATCTTTGTTAGGCTTCTTCACATGATTATTAACTAACATTACCTGCCTTGAATCAAAAGTTTTATTTTCAGTTTTAGAAATAAAATCAGATAGATTAATCGTTTTTACAATCAAGCCTAAGATTATAAAAGCTATCAAAATAGCAAAAATAACCAAAACTAAATGCATTGGTTTAAAGTTTTTAATAAATTCTTTTAACATTATTCCCTCGTCAATTATACTAACTATTTGTCATTAGTATAATTGACATCAATATTTTTTGCAAGAAATAATTTATTTTTCATTTTTTTTGATAACAAAGCGTTATTCAATTTTAATACATCAGTTGTGTGTGATAACTCATCAGGTTTTTGTAAATAATTAATCAAACATTCTTCGTGAATATTCATAAAATCCTCTCTCTTCTTAATTATATTTTTACAAATTATTTAAAAATAAACATCAACCAAAAGATGAATAAAACAGGTCTAAACCCTCAACTATACGTATGATTTGTAAATAATAACAACATTCTTAATCTTTTTTACAAAATACTTGCTTTATTAGTTTTAGCGTTATATTATATTTTTACAGTTAGAAGACAAGTGAGGTAAATTATGAAACAAGGTATTCATCCTGATTATAAAAAATGTACAATCAAATGTGTTTGCGGTAACGAAATCGAAACAGGTTCAATTGATGAAAACATCACAGTTGAAATTTGTTCAGCTTGTCACCCATTCTACACAGGACAACAAAAAATCCTTGACTCTGAAGGTAGAGTTGAAAGATTTAACAAACGTTACGGTACAAAAAAATAATAACGTTTTAAAAACTTTAAGAAAATTTTACAATTATATCCCTTGCAAAAACATGGGATATAATTTTTTATGAGAAAAAGGAGTAAAAATGAACAATAATAAACCTCAAGTAAAATTAATTTCAAAACCAGAAAATATATTAAAAACAATTTATACAGCATGCAGAACATGTTACAGTGCAGATACACCTTTAAACATTTACGACAAAGATGTTGACGAAGAAAAAATGTTAAACTTGATAAAAAGAGTTGTTGGCTCTGGTCATTACTCAACCGTTGAGCATATTCAAGTTAGCTTTGCAATCTCAAACATCTCAAGAGCATGCACACATCAATTAGTACGCCATAGACACATGTCTTTCTCACAAAAATCGCAAAGGTACGTACAAGAAAAAGGACAATTTGACTATTTAATTCCAAAAACAATAGAAAACGACGAAAACTTAAAAGAAAAATTCATTGAATTTATGGGCGAAATTTCTAAAAAATACTTAGAATTCGTTGAAGCAGGCATACCGGCAGAAGATGCAAGAGCCGTATTACCAAACGCATGCTCAACATCTATGGTAGTCAGCACAAATTTGAGAGAATTAATCCATGTCGCAAACCTTAGACTTTGCACAAGAGCTCAATTAGAAATCAGAATGCTTGTACAAGAAATGTGCAAAGCTCTAATCGAACAAGAACCTTGGTTAAAAGAATTCTTAGTTCCAAAATGCGAAAGATTAGGGTTCTGCGATGAAGACAAATGTTGTGGAAGAAAACCAAAATTACCGGAATAATATAAATTTTGTAAAATTTTATATTAATTACAATTGTATGACTGCACTCAAAATGTTATAATGGGTGTATGTTGTCATCGTCTTATGAAAATTTAGGATTTGATAGTGCGGTATCAAGATTGTATACCGCTGAAACTGTTGCAAATACACAACAAACAGCAAAAGATTCAACAAAAGTAGAAACCAATACCGCAACAACAGATTCAGACGAGATAAAAAATATAGACTACAACGAAAACAACAGTGAAAAAACAATAGCTGAGGTTTTAAAAGACTATACCCTTAAAACTTCAGAATATATAAAAGAATTAAGTTCTCAAAAATCATCATCGAATTTAGCAAACGAACTCACAAAAGAAGATTACGAAAAAGCTGGAATGAGTGGATATTACGACGCACAAATTAACCTAAATTTGTCAAAAGCTATAACAAACTATATGCGTAACCAACTCAGTTTAACAAACACAGTTTCAAGTACTTTTAGCATTTCCGTTTAGTTTATTCAAAAGAATTTGTAATGTAATGCAAATATTCCAAGATTTGTGATAAATAATCCAAATCAGCATCACCGTTTACAATAATATCGGCAACTTTTCTTGTCGGAGTAATGTATTTTTGACCTGCACCAATCAAATATTCCCAATGCTTTAATGCGTTTTCATGGTCTTGATTTCGTTCAGAAGATGCCCTTTGCATAAAACGTTTTTTACGAAGTTCATCATCAGCTTCAATATATATTTTTATATCAAAAATATCTTTAATACCGTCAAATAAAGTCGCTGTACCTTCAATTATAACAATCTTTTCAGCTTTTACTGGTATAACTTTTGGAACTGAAACACCAGTACCATTCGGTAAATATTTTGGCGATTTGATGTCATGACCGATAGAAAGATTTTCTAAATCATCATATAAAACATCTAATTGGAACCCCTCTGGTGAATCAATGTCATAACCACTATCACGTAATTTGTCAAAAGAACCATGTTTTAGGATTAATGATGAAATATCCTTGAAATAATTATCTGTACTCAAAATAGATACAGGCATTTCCAAATCTTGCGTAATTCTTTGAATTTGCGAACAAATAGTAGATTTTCCAGATGCAGATGCACCTGTTATACCTATTAAAAGACGCTTGTCAGGGTTATTGATCAAGCGTTTAGAAAAATTTGCAATAAAGTCTGGACTAACTTCAATAATCAAAGGCTTATTACATTTTTTATCAAACGCAATTAATTGTTTTATTTTCGTTTGCAAATAAAACGCAAGAAGTTCTCTGCCACTCTTTTGTGACAAATCCGGCTTTAATAATTTGTCTTTTGATGCTAATTCTTTTGTAAGCAACGGGTACATCATACTTTCATTTATTCTTGTGTAAAATAA
>CAZKJV010000018.1:0-18552 GCA_964553175.1 uncultured Muribaculaceae bacterium
GGTAAAAAAACGGGCAAAAAGACGACGCCCTAAAGAAAGAAGGAAAAATGGTAGATTCAAAGAAAACGCAATTAGAAATTGGCGGAAAAGTTGTAGAAATCGAAACTGGTAAATACGCTAATTCTGCAACCTCATCAGTTACAGTAAGATGTGGAGATACAATGGTATTTGTTCACTGTTGCGTTAGCAAAGAACCTCGTGTAGGTATTGACTTCTTCCCATTGTTAATTGACTATGAGGAAAGAATGTCATCAATCGGTCGTATCCCTGGTGGTTACAACCGTTCAGAAGGAAAAGCTAGTGATAAAGCAATCCTTATTTCAAGATTAATTGACAGACCAATCAGACCTTTATTCCCAAAAGGATACAGAAATGATATTCAAATCGTTGGTCAATTATTCAGTTATGACCAAGTAAATCAACCTGACACATTGACAATGTTAGGTGCATCTTATGCTTTAATGCTTTCGGGTGCTCCATTTGAAGGTCCTATCGGTGCAGTAAGAGTAGGTAGAGATTTTGAAGGTAACTTTATAGCAAACCCAACTCACCAAGAGGCTGAAAAATCAGATTTAGACATTGTTGTAGCAGGTACTCATGATTCTGTTATCATGGTTGAAGCTGGCTGTAAATTCGTTACAGAAGAAGATATTATGAACGCTGTTGAATTTGCTCAAGGCGAAATCAGAAAACAATGCGAAAACCAAATTGCATTTGCAAAAGAATGTGGCGTTGAAAAACAAGAATTTGTTAACCCATACGACACAACAGAATTGAAAAATATAATCCAAGAAGTTGCAGGCGACATGATTTTTGACGCTTACCATAACTTTGACAGAGAATACAGACAAAATAAACTTGAAGAAGCTAAAAAATTAGTTAAAGAAAGAGTTGAAGGCTTAGCAGAAGATCACCCAATTCACGTGATGATTGAAGAAACAGGCATTGACTTTGTTGCAGAAGAATTCAAAGCTGCAGAAAAGAAAGTAATGCGTAAAATGATTCTTGAAGAAGGCGTGAGAGCTGATGGAAGAAAACCAACCGAAGTTCGTCCAATTTGGTGTGAAGTTGGAGTTATTCCAAGAGCTCACGGTTCTGCAGTATTCACAAGAGGTCAAACTCAAATCCTTTCAGTTGCTACATTAGCAGGCCCTGCAATGAAACAAGAATTGGACGGCGTTGACCCTCAAACAGAAAAAACTTATATGCACAAATATATCTTCCCTGGATTCTCAGTAGGTGAAGTAAAACCATTGAGAGGACCTGGTAGACGTGAAGTTGGTCACGGTGCATTAGCAGAACGTGCTAATATTCCTGCACTTCCAAGCCAAGATGAATTCGGTTATACAATCCGTGTAACATCTGATGTATTAGAATCAAACGGTTCAACATCAATGGGTTCAACTTGTGCATCATCAATGGCATTAATGAACGCAGGTGTTCCTGTAAAATGCATGATTGGTGGTGTTGCAATGGGTATGATTAAAGAAGACGGCTATGAACCTGTTGTATTAACAGATATTCAAGGCATTGAAGACTTCTTAGGTGATATGGACTTTAAAGTTACAGGTAACGATGATGGTATCACAGCTCTTCAAATGGATATGAAAGCAAAAGGTATTCCAAATGAAACTTTGAGAAAAGCTTTATACCAAGCAAAAGACGGTAGATTACATATCTTAGGTAAAATGAGAGAAGTAATTACTGAACCGGCTAAGGAATTATCACCATTTGCACCAAGCATTACAACAATGACAATTCCGACAGAAGACATCGGAACAGTTATCGGACCTGGTGGTAAACAAATTCGTGCTATTATTGACGCTTCAGGTGCTGAAATTGATATTCAAGATTCAGGTCTTGTTACAATCACATCTAATGACCAAGAAGGTGCAAAAATTGCAATCAATATGATTAAACAATTAACTTTCAAACCGGAAGTTGGAATGGTTATGAAAGGTAAAGTTGTAAGAATTATTCCGATTGGTGCATTCGTTGAATTAGGTGGCGGAAAAGACGGTATGGTTCATATTTCACAAATCTGCAAAGAAAGAATTGAAACTATTGAACCACACGTAAACATCGGTGATGAAGTTGTTGTTAAGATTATCAAAATTGACGACAAAGGCAGAGTAAATTTAACAATCAAAGGTGTTACAGACGAAGAAAAAGCAACTGTAATGTAAGATTGAAAGTTGAAAATAAATAAAACAAAAGGCGGTTGGGATTTATCCCAACCGCCTTTTGTTTGTTCTAAAAATTTGTGATTGCAATTATTGCACCAATATGAAGTGATAATTGCAAAATCTTTGTACGATAGTATTTATTTTATTGGGCTTTTTTCTTGAAATACTCGATTGCAGGTTTTTCAACAAAGTGATACAAAATTACACCAAAGCTAATCGCAATTGATAAAAATAAGCCTATATTTAAAATTGGGTGTGTTATTAAAAAATGTTGGTGTGTTTCCCAAAAACATGTAGAAATGAGAAGTATTAGGTAATGATGTGATAAATAAATAGAATATGTGTATTTTGATAGTTTAGAAAAAATGTCTTTGTTAAGGTATTCTGAAATAAAACCTTTGTTGTATATAAATAGAAACACGATTAAGGTAAAGACTAAAACAAAGATAATATTATCATTGTATTTTATTTTGTGGAAAAATAAATTATTGATAATGAAGAATAGACACATAAATTCAATTAATGTGATAAATAATTTTTGAAATGTGGAGAGGGTGTAATTTTGAATGGTTTCTTTGTGTGAATTGTACCATTGAGCTATAAAATAACCAATCCCAATACCGCCAAAGGCTCTACAAATTCCGTGATTAAAAAATAGCGTGATATGCTCTCTTATCTTCCATCTTTCAATGGGGCTTAGTAGAGAATATGAAGTAAATATAAGTAATGCAATTATTAAATTGGCGGTTTTTCTTTCGTAATTTTTTAATAAGTAATAAAATAATGCAAATGTCCAAAGCATTGCTGATACGTACCAAAAAGTATTTCCACCTGTTCCTACAATATTTCCGGGTCCGGCCTTTACTGTATATAGCGCAGTACCATTTAATCCAAACAATATTAGTATTGAATGGTAAATACTAAATTTGTATAATCCAAATAATGCGTGTACAAGCCAACCGATAATGAGCATTATAATTAAAACAGGATATAATCTAATTATTTTCTTTTTTAAAAATTCAAATAAAGATTTTGTTGTATCTAGGTTAAAAGCAAAAAAGAAGCCAGATAAAATAAAGAATAATTCTACCGAAAGGTATCCATGTGAGGTTATTTCTTTTAAGGTATTAAATAATTCATAATCTGGTTGTATATTTTGAATAGTTTTAAAAAGGTGAATTAAAATTACGCTTAAGCAACCTATTATTCTTAAAAGTTCTATGTTTTTAAATTGTTTTTTCATAACTTTCTCGCTCATGTATACTACTGGTAACATGTTCCATGATAAAAAAGCTGTGTCAATATTGATAACATTAGATTTATAACAGTTACTATTTGTCTATAGATGAAAAATAGAAACTATAACATAATTAAAGTATGCAAAAAAATCAAACAATAAATAGAAAAATCTTAAAACATTTAGGTGTAAATATAAAATTTTATCGTACTAAATTAAATATCTCACAAGAAACATTAGCCTTTGATGTAAATGTAGATAGAACGTACATTACAGCGATAGAGCAAGGCGTAAAAAGTCCATCGATTTATTGTCTTTATCTAATTGCTCAACGATTGGGTGTTTCGTTAAAGGATTTATTAGATATAAACATTTAATTTAAAATTTACGCAAAAAAAAACCACTTAAATAAGTGGTCTGGAATTTTTTTTGTAATTCCTCGTGTAGAAGGTTAGTGTGTGTAGGTTAGTGTGTAGTGTGTGTTAAAAAAAACTTGTTTTAGAATAAACTCTCGTTTTATCCTCTCGTATCTATATAAAGTATTTTTAGAATGTCCGATTTCAGGGTTTGTAATTTTTGTTACAAAACTTAATTAAAACCTCTAAAATTCAATCATAATACGATTTTGTTAAATATTTATTCTGTGATATAATGAGAGAAAGTTAAAAATATAAGGAAAAATAACATGGCTATAAGAAAAGTTTTGAAATTTGGCGACCCTTGTTTGAGAGAAAAAGCAAAAGATGTACATAAAGTTTCAAAAAAAATTCAAAGTTTAGTAACTGATTTATTAGATACGATGTATGCAAAAAACGGTGTAGGGCTTGCAGCCCCACAAATTGGTGAAAGTTATAGAGTTTTTGTAGTTGATGTTTCGACTGGTGATGAACCTTTAAATCCGATAGTTTTTATTAATCCGAAAATCATCAAAAAATCAGGTGCTACAATTAGTAAAGAGGGCTGTTTAAGTTTTCCGGAGGCTTATACTGATGTAAAACGTTATAGTGATGTTATGATAAAAGCTCTTGACGGTAAAGGTCGTTCATTTGTTATGGAAGCTCATGATGGAACATTGTTGGCTCGTTGCATCCAACACGAATATGACCACTTAGACGGCGTTTTATTCGTTGATCACGCAATCAACCGTTTTGAGGCAGAAGAAGAACTTGATAAAAATGATTTGCCACCATTAGAAGTTGAAAAAATGATTGATGAGCCCGAGTTAACTGCTGAAATTGAAAGATTATTAGAAACGGTCGAAGTTGAGGAAGAAAACGATAATGAGTAAAATAAAAATTGTTTTTTTCGGAACTCCGAAAATCGCTTTAAAATCTTTGGAATATTTGATTAATTCAGATGTAATTGAGGTTTTGGCTGTTGTTACTCAACCTGATAAACCTGCAGGACGTGGACATAAATTGACTATGTCGCCGATAAAAGAGTGTGCTATTGCAAATAATTTACCTGTTTTTCAGCCTGTTTCAATTAGAAAAGAACCTGAAATTCAAGAAAAATTAAAAGAATTATCGCCGGACTTTTTTGTAACTTTTGCTTTTGGTCAAATTTTATCGCAAGAAGTTTTAGATATTCCAAAATATGAAACGATAAATCTTCACGCCTCTTTATTGCCAAAATACAGAGGGGCAAATCCGTTGCAAAGAGCGATTATCGACGGTGAAACTCAAACCGGAATTTGCACGATGATAACTGAGTTGGGACTTGATTGCGGTGATGTTTGTATGAAAGAACCGATTGAAATTTCGCAAACTTTGAATTGTGTTCAATTGTTTGATATTGTTTCAGAAAAATCTCCAAAAATGATTGAAGAAACTTTAGTCGGATTGGTTGAAAAAACGATAATTCCTCAAAAACAGTGTGAAGACGGTGTTTGTATTGCTAAAAAACTAACAAAAGAAGAATGCAAAATTGACTGGTCAAAATCTGCACAAGAAATTCACAACCTTGTAAGAGGGATTTATCAATGCCCAAGTGCTTATTTTATATTAAACGATAAAATCGTTAAAGTTCTGGAAACAAAAGTTGTTGACGGAAACGGTAAAGCGGGCGAATTTTTGAATTTAACCAAAGAGGGTGTCGAAATTGCGTGTGGTGAGGGTTGTTTATTGCTGATTAAAGTTAAACCCGAAGGCAAAGGTGAAATGTTTGCACGAGATTGGTATCACGGAGTAAAAAATGTTATCAAAAGGAATTAGAGGGGCAATTACGGTTGATGAGAATTCTGAAGAAGCAATAAAATCTGCTACTTTGGAGCTGTTAAACGAATTAGTCCAAAAAAATAATATAAAAGAAGAGCAAATTTCACACGCATTTTTTACAACGACAGAAGATTTAAATGTAGCATTTCCTGCAAAATTTGCAAGATTGGATTTCGGGTGGAAAAATACTGCAATGATGTGTCATCACGAGTTAGACGTTCCAAATTCTTTAAAAATGTGCTTGAGAGTGCTTGTTGTAGTTAATTGCAGTGAAGATTTTACGCCTGAATTTGTATATTTAAAAGGTGCATCAAAATTACGAGGTTAAAATGATTTATTTTGATAATTTAACCTTAAAGGCTTTTGTTGAAGAAAACAGAGATTTTTTTAACGGTGCAAGAATACAAAAAATTCAACAACCGACTCGTAGAGAGTTTATTTTTACTTTGCGAAATTATAATGAAACACGCAAATTTTACGTAAATATTACTCCAAATCTTCATCATGTTTGTTTTATGAACAAAGAAAATGAGAAAAAACGTTGCGTTACAATCCCTCAACAACCGCCAATGTTTTGTATGCTTTTGAGAAAATACGTTGAAAGTGCGAAAATTATAAAAGTTGAACAACCTCATTACGAAAGAATTTTAGAAATTTATATTGACTCTTATGATGAATTGGGCGGAAAAGTGCCGTTGTGTTTGGCAATTGAGTTAATGGGAAAACACTCAAATATTGCACTTTATAACTTGAGAACGGGAATAATTCTTGGTTGTGCTCATAATGTCGGCGAAGAAAAGAGCCGAAATCGTGAAATGAGAGGGAATGTTCCGTATATTTATCCGCCAAAGCAAAATAAACGTGATTTTTTGAGTTATTGTGGTGTGGTGAATTATTCTACCCTTGCAGATGATTTTTTAGGATTTTCAAAACCGTTTGCTCAAATGTGTGAGGGACTTGATGTTGAAAAAATAAAAGATTTTATAGAATTAAAGGGTGTTTTGCCTGTAATCAGTTTCGATTTTTCAACGTATTCACTGTTTTCTGAGCTTTTGGACGGCGAAAAACAAACTGATGTTAATTCAATGATTGATAATTACTTTGCATATCACCAAAACAAAGAAATTTTATCAAGTTTAAAACAAAAATTGCAGACTAATATTTTGCATAAATTGAAAAAATCAAAAAATTCGTTTGAAAAAATTGAACGACAATTACAGAAAGAAAAAAATTCTGATAAATACCGTAAATACGGCGATTTGATAATGGCGAATTTGTATAATTTAAAAGATTTTCAAAAGACTTGTGTTTTAACTGATTGGGAAACTAATTCAGAAATAACAATTGATTTGGACGAAACAAAAACGGTTAAAGAGAATGCTAATCGTTATTTTAAACTTTATAATAAGTCAAAACGTTCGTCAGAAAAATTGTTGGAGTTAAAACAAGATTTGATTGATGAAATCGGGTATTTTGAGCAAACTCTTTATACTATTGATTTTGCCGATGACAATGAAATTTTGCAAGAGATAAAACAAGAAATTTTTCCTGAAGAAAAAATGAAAAAAACAGAATTTATCAAAATTGATGAAAGAACAATTTTGGGTTATCAAGTTTTTGTGGGAAAAAATAATAAGCAAAATGATTATATTATTTCAAAATTGGCAAAAGATAATGATTTGTGGTTTCATACAAACACTTGTGCAGGCTCTCACGTGCTTTTAAAGTTGAGAAATAATGAGGCTGCGTCTGATGAGTTGATTTTTGAATGTGCAAAACTTGCAAAACAGTTTTCGCAAGGTGCAAAATCAAGTAAAATCGGCGTAATTTATACAAAAAGAAAATATTTAAGAAAACCGCCCGCAGCAAAATTGGGTTACGTAACTTATAAAAATGAGCAAGAAATAATTATAGATTAGTTAAATCTTCGCTATGGCAGTCTGTTCCGCCTGTTTTAATTAAGTTGTATTTGTCTGCGATTATTTCTACGGATTTTCTTGAGTGAAATTTTATAATTCCTCTGTGTCTGTCGTATGGGTAAAAACATTCAAGCCCGTCAAGTCCAAATTCCATAAGCTGTTTTACAAATTTGTCTAAACTTACGCACCAACAACAAGCAGGGTGAGCAAGAATTGCAATTCCGCCTGCATTATGAATTGTAGGAATTAATTTTTTAATATCTCTTTTTGCAAAAATTCTTATGATATCTAATTCTGTTTCTTTTTTTGTTTTTGCTAAAAATTGTTTTAGTTCTTCGTTGTCAATGTCAATACCGTAGGCTAATAAGTGGAAAAATGTTGTTTTGTACCAACAGTCAAATTCCACGGCAGGAATTACGCAATTTTCACTTGCGATTTCTTGAATTTTATGTGCTTCAACTGTGTTGTGGTCAGAGATTGCAATATAGGTGTAACCTTTGTTTTTTGCCTGAGTTACAATATCTTTTGGTCTAGCTTTTCCGTCGGAGCAAGTTGTGTGTATATGTAGGTTTACTCCATTTTCGTAATCTTTTTCAGTGAAACTTTTTATTAATTCTTTGTAATCCATTTTAAAATCAGCCCATTTGTTATAAAATGATTATACAATAAAAATGAGGTCAAGAGATTTATGGCAAAAGATAATAAAACCGTATTTGAAATATTTGTTGAGGGTGTAGGAATTTATTTCAGACACTTGCCAACGTTTTTGAAATACATGTCATTTCCGATTTTAGGACAATTTGTCGGAGTTATTTTGGCACTTGGTTTGCCTTTGTGGTTCGCATCTTCAATTGCAACAACTATGGCTGACCCAAACACAGCTTATCTAATAACTTTATCTTTATGTATTCCTGGGCTTGTAATTTTTACAAAAGCTTTTTGGGAATACTTGGTTGCGTATGTTTCAGTTAACTCAATGGCTGAAAATACAGTAAAATCGGGTAGAATTTATGATATAAACGCTCATAAAAAAGTCGCAACTATGTCTAAAAGAGTGGGAGATTTTGTTCTTTTGTGGCTTTTGTTCGGTGTATTTTCATTGATTGGAATTTTACCTCCTATGTGGGTTTTTGCGATAATAATTTTTGTATTTATCGTGCTTATTTTCCAAGTATTTACGTTTGAAAAAAATCTTACTCCTTGGGAATGTTTTATAAGAAGTAAAAATTTGGTAAAAACTAATTTCTGGGGAACTGTTGGTTTGATGATTTTGGTTGGCGGTCTAACTTATATTTTGCTTCCAAAAATTGGCGAAATGTTGTTAGAGGTTTTCCGTATAAATGTTTTGTTAAATATGATACTTGAACCATTTTTATCAAATATTTTGCCGTTTGACCAATGGAATACCGCTTTATCTGCATTAAATTTTGCATATATGATAACTTCTTTGGAAGTTACTAAAATGATTGTTTCAACAATTATTTCAACATTGATAATCTTTTATACATTGCCTTTGCGTTCAATTTGTTGGACACTTTGGTATAAGCAATTAAGTATAAAAGAAATTAAAGCAAAATCTAAATCAAAATCAAAAAAGGCAAAATCTGAAGATGTATAAATGCAGTAATTGTCAAAATGTTGATAAGTTTGAATTGATGTTTTCAGAGGATTATCAAGGAAATAGAGAGTTTAAACAAAAATATAATAATCATAGACAAATAGAGATTACAATTGATGGCTATACTTTTGTTCCGACTTTAGATTTTATGAATGAACATGCGGTATGCAAATATTGTGGTCAAATTTATATTTGGCAATACGAATAGAAAGGTAAAAATATGAGAAACGACGGTAGAAAAAATAATGAATTAAGAACGGTAAAATTCACAAAAGATTTTACAAAAAATGCTTTAGGCTCAGTGTTGGTTGAATTCGGTGATACAAAAGTTATTACAACTGCATCAGTTGATATGAAACAACCAAAATGGATGGACAAAGACTCTACAAAAGGTTGGGTAACTGCGGAATATTCATTGTTACCGTCATCAACTTCAACAAGATGTGAAAGAGAAAGAACAAAAATTTCCGGTAGAACTCAAGAAATCCAAAGATTAATCGGTAGAAGTTTAAGAGCGTGTGTAGATTTAGAAAAATTACCAAAAATGACGATTACAATTGATGCTGATGTAATTCAAGCAGACGGTGGAACAAGAACGGCAAGTATTTGCGGTGGATTTTTAGCATTAAAAATTGCAATTGAAAAATTAATTGAACGAGGTGATTTAGCAGAAAGTCCTATTATTGATGAAATTGCTGCAATTTCTGTCGGTATTGTTGACGGAGATGTTCGTCTAGACTTGTGTTATGAAGAAGATTGCCGTGCTCAAGTTGATTCAAATGTTGTTATGACAAAATCAGGTAAAATTATTGAATTTCAAACGACAGCAGAGGGTGAACCTTATGACCAATCGCAATTAATGGAAATTTTTAATACTGCAAAATCAGGTATTGATACAATAATCAAAATGTATAATTAAATTTTTAATTATAATTTGGAACGGCACAAAGGTCTTTTCTGTGCTTTTTGCCGTCAAATTCAATTAAAGCAATCTCGTCATATAAGTTTTCAACTGCGTGCGAGATTGTTTTTGCATTTTTTGTAACCAAAAGAGTTCTGTCGCCGACAGTTTCATATTCTAAATATCTATTTTTGACAGTGTTAAAATGTGCAACTAAAGTTGAATCATCAAGTTGGTCTAAACCTGAAATAATAGAACCGCTTTTTCTTCCTGCACAAAGTACAGCAGATACGGCAAAGTCTTCAGACATATCAATTTTTTCGTAATCATCAGCAAATGAACCCATTGCACAAGCTTGGATTAAATAAAATAAATTTTCGTCCATAAGTGATAAAACACCTTGGCAGTCGTGTTCTTGTAATGATGTGTTGTATTCTAATGCAACGACTTCATTATTTGGGGTTAAGACCGCATCTAAACCTAAAATACCAACATAAGGAGTGCCTTTTTGGGCTAAATCGTTTAACGTTGGGAAAATGATTTCATTCATAATGAAAGCTTCATTTTCTTTTGAAATCTTGTAATCAGGTGCATAACAGCCCATACCAGAGGTTAAAAGTCCGCCGTCGCCGTCAAGTGAGAATTTGTAATTTGCAACAGCTGATAGTGGAAGTGCATTGTAACCATCTGTTACTACGTAGAATGAAAATTCGTGTCCGTAGATATAATCTTCAATGATTATGCGTTGTTCACCACGTAAAAATGATTCTTCAATGAAAGATTTTGCAATTGAATAAGAACTGCAAATTAATGTACCGTTGATATTTCTGTGTTCGTCCGTTTTAACCACAATCGGCATTTGACAGTTTCTTGCATAATCAAGTGCCAAATTTGATTTTTCAAAAATTCCAAATTTGGCAGTCGGAATTCTCAATTTATACATAAATTTTTTGCCAAAAGATTTGCAAGTACACATTTCTGCACTTTGTGCCGTCGGACCAAACACAAGTTGTCCGTTATCTGCAAAAAATCCTGCAATATCCGCTTTTATTGCTTTTTCGCTTGATACGACAGTTAAATCAATGTTATTTTGTAGAGCAAATTCTAATAATTCAATCGGAGAGTCTTCACTTATATCAACACATGTGCAAAATTCTTTCATAGCGTCGTTTCCACGTGCTACATAGATATTTTCAACACAATCTAATGTTGATAATTTTTTTGCAAAAGCAAATTCTTTTGCACAGTTTCCAATAATTAATACATTTTTACGATTTATTTTCTTCATAAAAAGATTATACTACATAAAAAGAATGAAATTTATTAAGATATATTAAGATTTTTTTGTAAAATCCGATAAAAAATATGACTTTTAAATTTTTCTCATTAAATACATTGTGTTGAGAGAGAAAACGCGCGAGAGAGGACTACATAATGGCAAACACAAATAATTTAATTTCAATATTCAATAAGGTATTAACTCCAACAACAGTTCAACCAAGACAACCACAAGCAAAACCTGTTCAAACTGTTGATACAACAAACCCTTTTAATCCAAATCCATTCGTAACAACAACTGTTGATATGAATACTTATGCAAAAAACAGACCTGTTCAAGGCGGTTATTTTGCAGGATATTACAACGGAAAGCCAAACATCGTAGGTAGAAGACTTTTTGTTGAAGTATAATAAAAATTTCCAAACGTATAGATAAAAAGTGAAAAAACAAGCAGGGCGTACTAATTTATTTGATTGGTATGCCCTCCTTGTATGCAATCCTTTATTGAATTAAAAGTGGTTGTAAGTATTCTGTCTATTGAATCTTGAGTGCTGTAAGCAACGTGAGGAGTTACGATAACGTTATCAAGTTGTGCAAGTTTTCTTGTTAAAACTACTTTTTCTACGCAATTTGGATTTGATTTTTTTATTTTAGTTGCAATATTTTTTTCTGAAAAAGCAATGTTTTCGCATTCAATTACGTCTAATCCCGCACCTGCAAGGTTTCCTGTCGTGATTGCGTTGTATAAATCTTCTGTGTTTACGAGTTCACCTCTTGAAGTGTTTATTAGAACGGCTGAGGATTTCATTATGGCAAATTCTTTTCGTGTAATCGTTTGTTTTGTTTCGTCAGTCAATGGCAAATGTAGTGTTATAACGTCAGAATTTTTTAATAAATCTGTTTTGTCCGTGTATTTAACATTGTATTTACTAATTATTTCCAAATTTTCTTTTGAATCCCAAGCCAAAATTTTCATTCCGAAAGCGTTTGCAATATGACATATCTCAGAACCGATTGCACCTGTGCCGATTACACCGAGAGTAAGTTTATCTAGTTCTCTACCTACATAATTATGGTATTCAAATTTGTAGGCTCGAACATCTTTTTCTGCGATTAAAATTTTTCTAATAAGCGTAATCATCAGTCCAAAAGTGTATTGCACAACGGCTTTGCTTCCATAGTTTTCAACATTTAAAACTTTAATATTTTTATTTTTGCAGTCTTCAAGTTTTATGTGGTCGTAACCTGTTGAACGGGTCGATAAGATTTTTAAGTTCGGGAATTTTTCTAACACTGCATCGCTTATGCTAGAGGTGATAAAAATACTTATAACTGTTGTTTCTGTTTTTAGATGGTCTGGAAGATTTTCAACCGTGGTTTCGTTTAGACTTTCTTCAAAAAAATGTATGTCAAAACCTGTGAGTTTTGTTCGTTTAAAAAAGTTTTGTTCAGAAGGTTTGTAATCAAAAAATAACATTTTTATTAGCATAAAAGCTCCTTTTTTATGGATTATTATCCAATATGATTAATTTTTCTATTGGACAAAACGACTATGAAAAATAAAAATCTATTGCCTGCTGTGGGAATGGAAAAAGTTTTTAAAAGTTGTAAATTTAGAATGAAAAGAAACGAAAGGAGAATAAAATGAAAAAAGCATTGATTGTGAAACCGCCGGAGTTATATTTTGACAGTATTCATAACGAATTAAACAATTTTTTACGTGATACTTTTTTATCAACAGATTTTGCAAATCCGTTAACTATAAAACGTGAATCTATTTGGCGTCCAGCAATAGAAATTAAGCAAAATGATAAGGAATATAAGGTAAAAGTTCAGCTTGCAGGTGTAAAAAAAGACGATATAAAAGTTGATATTGACAACGATTTTATGACAATTACGGCAGAAATGCACGAAGAAAAAGAAGAACACGAACAAGAAGAACATAATGAAAAATACCATACTTGCGAATTTAGATATGGCAAATATCAAAGAACAATTTCTTTTGATAACCCTGTAAAAGCACAAGACAGCCATGCAAAATATAAAAATGGTGTTTTGACTATCGTTGTACCAAAACAAGAAATCGAAAAATCTCACTCAAAAACGTTAGAAATTTTGGAATAGTCGCTACGTAATTCTTCTGTGATTAGACAGAGCAAAAAATTAGACGTGGCACACAAAAAGGACAAGGTGTTTTGCGACCATGTCCTTTTGTTTTAAAGCTTTTTATTATAAATACATCGTATGTAAAAATTCATTGTAAACATCAGAGGTATATTTTCTGGAAGCTTCTGATGTGTTGAAAATATTGTTGTAATGACTTGATACATCGCCGTAAGTTGAACGATTTTCACCGTTTTCCATTAAGTCGTGAGTATTTGAATAGGGACTTAGTGGGAACAAATCGTGCATTTGCATATAAGTTGGAAGTTTCCAACCTGATTCACGGTATCCGTTTAGAGCGTTTTTAATTCTGTTTAATCTTTGTTCAAAAGGCATTCCGCCTCTGTCGTTGTCATCAGAAATCACAGGACCTGCTGCGTATTCGTCGTTACCTCTTTGACGGTCATATTCGTATAAAACGCTATGGAAATTATCAGCTTTACCCCAGTCGTTACCTGCGGTCAAGCCCATTTCTTTAAATCTAGGGTTCAAATCACATTTTTCACCGATTAAAGAAATATCATTTCTTCCTGTTTTAGAACGAATTTGTTGAGTAATGTATTGCATTTGTTTGAAGTTTGGAACATCTCCTGCTCCGCAATAGTTACCCATATCCCAATTTCCGACGTGTTTTGCACTGTCAAAGAAAATTGCATCAAATCCTAAATCAACAGCCCAACAACAAGCATCAATAAAGGCTTTTTCGTGTTTGTGCCAACTGAATGGCTCACCTTTAACGCTCATTTGACCTGCTGAAAGTGGCATTCTAATACCTGTTTTTAAACCTCTTAAATGAGCCATGTCGTTGAAAGCTTTTACTTGTTCATCGTCGCCCATTCGTTGGTTTCCTCTGCAAAGTTTATCAGAGGTTAAATTTTTTGAAATACCAGAGTGTAAATCTACCGTATAAAGTGAAGAATGTCCTGTTCTTCCATCGTTTTCACGGTGTCTTGCAGGGTATAATTGAGATAAAATTATGCAATTTGCGTTACTTTTTCCTGATGGCGGAATTGCAGGAAGTAACTTCATTACATTCAATAAGCCTTCACTTTTTTTGTCGCCTTCTGTAAGTGCAACTGTTCTAGGGTTTATTTCTATGTAATTTGCACGTCGTCCCCATTTGTCGCCATAGTTTGGTGTTGGAATGTATGACGGAATTCCCGGGTAACAGCTTGGTTGTTTGTTAAGTGTGCAAATCGATTGAATAGCGTCCATTGGAGAACGTTTTAATAAATCTTCAGGACGAGTGGCAACCCATTTTTTCCAACCTGTGTTTCCACCTTTAAATAAATCTCTTTTCGTTTCGTTGTCTTCGTAAACGTCGTTATTACCTTTTAAAATCCAGAATAATTTTTTTGCGGGCTGTTGGTCGCCGTAATATCCTTTAAAATTAACAAGAGCATTATTATAAATCCCGCTAAGTTCAAGAGCAGAAGCAGTTGTTTTTTTAGGGGTTACGGGTGATGTCATTGCCGTAAAATTATTAATATTTCTCGTTTGAGAAGTTTTTATCGGATTTATTAAAGGTACTTTCATATTTCTATTAAAGACCATAATAATTTTTTTTGCTGAGGCATGGAAAATTTATTTACATATTTTTACACAAGATTTTTCAGAAAGCATAAATTCATTTATTTTTTTATCAATTCTTGTTGAGAATCTTTCGTTGATTTCTTTTATGAAGTAGCAAGGGCTTGTAACGTTGATTTCAATGATTTTTTCATCAACAACATCTAATCCCGCCATTAAAATTCCTAAATTTTTAAGTCCTTGAGCGACAACGGTGAATTTTTCTTTTTCACTGTCTGTCAAAATCGCTTTTTTTAAGTATTCATCGCTATGAGTGTTAAATTTGAAATCATCTTTTGTCGGAGTTTTTAAGATACATTCGTCTAAAACTTCACCGTTTAAAATTAAAACTCGTTTATCTCCAAATTGGGCTTGTGGAAGATATTTTTGAACCATGCAAACACTTTTGAAATTGTTTGTAAGTGTTTTTATTATGCTCAAAGTGTTTTTGTCCCCGTTTTTTAAATACATTACCCCTGAGCCAAAGCATTGGTTTAGAGGTTTTAAGATTATTTCATTATGAAGATTTAAAAATTCTTCTATTTCTTCTTTTGAGGCAGTAACGATGTTTTCTGGCATGAAATCTTTGAAGTAATTTGCATGAAGTTTTTCGTTAAAATCTCGGATAGCTTTTGTATCATTGATAATTTGAACTTTTTCCCTGTCAACGAAGTCAAAAATGTAAGTCGCATTTATGTAATCATTATCAACAGGTGGGTCTGGTCTGAAAAATATTTTGTCAAAATCTTCTAAAACAAAATCTGTTAAAGATTTTTCGTCATAAAAAATGTCGTCGTTTTTAAGGTAAGTTTTATAACAGTTAGCACAACCTTTTCCGTTTTTCAAAGAAAGGTGGTCAATCGTTGTGACATAAGTTGCAACGTTATTTTCAAGTAAACCTTTTACTATCCAGAAATTTGTTACAAGTTGATTAAATTCAAAATATTTTAATTCAATTCTGTCAATAACGACAAGCATTTTACACATAATTTACCTACCTATACAATGATTTTAGCACGAAAAATTTTTATAAAAATAGGTAAAAAGAGGAATAAAATAAAAATATCCTCTTTTTGTAGGTATAAATTTTGACAAAATACTTCATAATGTAAATATGGAGAGAGAGAAGGAAAGAAGCAGTAATCCGTTCACAGTATCGGAGAGATTTAAACAAACGACAAGTCCGTTTTTGATTGACGGATTTGATTCTGCAATGCTTGAAGAGAGAGCATATCTGAAGCTCGATGATGAAATGCTCAAATTAGAATATAGAATAAATCGATTAGAAGAGGACTTGATGATTATTGACGAAGAAATTGCTGCAGCCTTAAACATTGAAGATCAATCCCGATTGGCTTTTTTGAAAACAAAAAAAGAAACAATTGAAAAGGAAATTGAAACGTTAAATGACAAGTATTATGACATTGGTGCGATGTCAAAGTTTACGACAATTGTAAGTGCAATGTTTAGACGAAGATTTAAAAAGGAAAAGAACATATTCAAAAAAGTAAATTATTTCTTTTCAAAATATGTTTTATCAGTTTTTTCAAAAAGATTAAATTTCACGTTTAATCTTAGAGAATCCTTATCAAAACTTGCTGATATAAATAGAAGCGTTGACGAGTTAATCAGCTTGAGAATTCCGTTTGGCGGGCTTACTGGCAGATACGAAAAGTTAACAAATTACATAATCAAGGCAAACGATATCCATGCCAAAATCTCAAAAAATGTAAACGAATTTGAGGAAAAAGCTCCGATAATAAGACCGAACGGGGTTGGCGGTTTGCTTGATTTGAAACAATAGGAATACAATCCAATTAGCACATAAAAGGAAAAGCACAATTTTATTTGTGCTTTTTTGCTGTTTGAATTATAATAAACTTAACAAGAATTAAGGAGAAAAAGATGAATGAACTTTTGAAAAAAAGTGCAACAGAACAAAGTAAAGCACTTTTAAATAAAGAAATTTCAGCAGTTGAACTTACAAATGCTACATTTGAAAGAATTGATGAAGTTGAAGACAAAGTTAGAGCTTTCAATTCTTTGACAAAAGAAACTGCATTGGAAACTGCAAAAAAAGTAGATGAAAAAATTGCTAAAGGTGAAGAATTACCTCTATTAGCAGGTATTCCTTTGGTTTTAAAAGATAATATGAATTTAGTTGGTTCAAAAACAACCGCTTCAAGTAAAATTTTAGAAAATTTTGTATCACCTTACAACGCAACAATTACTGAAAAATTGTTAAACAATTTAGTTCCAATTGTTGCAAAGGCTAACTTGGACGAATTTGCAATGGGTTCTTCAAATGAAAACTCTGCATTTAACAAAGTTCATAACCCTTGGAATTTGAATAAAGTTCCGGGTGGTTCTTCTGGTGGTTCTGCAGCTTCAGTTGCAGCGTGTGAAGCGACTTTGTCATTAGGTTCAGACACAGGCGGAAGTATCAGATTACCTGCAAGTTTTTGCGGTATCGTTGGTATGAAACCAACTTATGGACGTGTTTCAAGATATGGTTTGATTGCATTTGCATCATCTTTAGACCAAATTGGTCCATTTGCGAGAAACGTTGAAGACGCAGCAAACTTGTTAGAAGTTATTTCCGGCTATGACCCTAAAGATTCAACTTCTTTGAATATACCTGTTGAACATTATTCTGCGTCTTTGAATAACGATATTAAAGGTAGAAAAGTTGGCGTAATCAAAGAATTGATGGGCGAAGGCTTGTCTGATGACGTTAGAAAAGCTGTTGAATTAGCTGTTGAAACTTATAAACAACAAGGTTGCGAAGTTGTTGAAGTTTCTCTACCAAACTTAAAATATTCAATTGGTATTTACTATATTCTTGCAACAGCTGAGTGTAGTTCAAACTTAGCAAGATTTGACGGTGTAAAATACGGTTATCGTTGTGCTGACGCTCAAAATCTTTTAGAAATGTATACAAAAACTCGTGCAGAAGGTTTCGGCCCTGAGGTTAAGAGAAGAATAATGCTTGGAACTTATGCATTGTCATCGGGTTATTATGATGCTTATTACAAAAAAGCTCAACAAATGAGAAGACTTGTAAAAGAAGACTTTGACAGAGTATTTGAAACAGTTGACGTATTGATTTCACCAACTTGTCCAAATACTGCATTTGATATCGGTGCAAAATCAGAAGACCCTCTAGCAATGTATTTGACTGATATTGCAACTATTTCTGCAAACTTGGCAGGTATTCCTGGTATGAGCATTCCTGCAGGATTTGACAAAGACGGTATGCCAATCGGTTTACAATTGCTAACTCCTCAATTGAAAGAGGCTGATTTGTTCAACTTCTCTTATAAATTTGAACAACAACACGATTTCCATAAACAAGTTGCAAATATTTAGGTTAAATCGTAATAGTTTAAATTGAAAGAAAATATATAAAAAGGCGGTTCGATTGAAAATCGAACCGCCTTTTTTATGATTAAATTATTCAAATA
>CAZKJV010000019.1:0-18260 GCA_964553175.1 uncultured Muribaculaceae bacterium
TCCACAAAGGTTTCTTTTCTTCTTCCAAGTCTGCTACTCTTTTTGCAAGTTTTTTGTTATCTGCAATCAATTCGGCAACTTGTTTTGCAAGTGTTTCATTATCTTTTTTGTATATACCTGCTTCAACCAATCTTTCTGCAAATTGAGAGGTGTCTATGTGGTTTTTTATATCGTCTGTAATTTTGTCTGCAACAGCTTGTGCAAGCATTTGAAGTGTTTGGTTTGTTACGTTCAAAGTTACATTTCTAACTTCCGGAGCTTGTTGTTTAACTTCTTCCAATGCTGTTGATTTAATTTCTTCTTCTTCTGTTTCTTCAGGCATTTCTAAAGGGGTTTTGTGTATGCGATAGCAAATTTGCTCATTATTATAGCCTTGAGATTTCAAGCTTATGCCTTTTTTTAATTTAAAAATTGCAATGTCATCATAAAATATTGTACCGTCTTTTGCTTCGTATATTGGGTCAATATTCCAATCTCGCAAAAAATTTTCCATTGAACGTGTATCAATGTAGTAATTGTCTGCATTTAATTTTCTTAAAACATCTTCTTTTCTATACATTTTCAGCCTTTAATAATTTTTTAATTTACGTTGAATATCTCGATTTTGAGTTTTTTTCGTTAAATCTTCACGTTTGTCGTAAAGTTTTTTACCTTTTGCTAAGCCTATTTCAAGTTTTGCATAGCCTCTTGTTAAAAATATTTCTAATGGAACGATTGTATAACCTTCTTTTTTTATTTTACCTTCCATTTTTAGGATTTCTTTTTTGTTTAATAAAAGTTTTCTTGTTCTTTCCGGTTCGTGGTTATATCTGTTGCCTTGTTCAAATTTTGAGATATGGCAATTATACAAAAAAACTTCGCCTTTTTCAATTTTTGCAAAGCTGTCTTTCAAATTTATTTGACCTGCTCTGATTGATTTTATTTCAGTTCCTGTTAAAACAAGTCCTGCAACGAATTTATCAAATATGAGAAAATCGTGAAAAGCTTTTCTGTTTGTGGAAATAACTTTTTTATCCATAACAAAATTATACTCTAAATTGTATAAAAATGGAAGAAGCTAGATGTTGAAAAATTTTCCTTGCCAAGAATCACGCCTAATAAGTTCGGCATCAATTTTGTTTAAACATTCAAATTTTTTGCCTATCCATTTTGGTTCAACAAGTGTTGATTTTAAGCCACTTCCGGCAATTCTGTGTAATGTTGTTTGCGGTGGTAAAAGTTCTATCGCATCACAACAAAGGTTTACATATTCCATTTCGCTCATAAACTCAAATTCACCACGTTTGTACATTTCTGTCAATTCGGTTCCTCTAAGTCCGCATATCATGTGGAGTTTTAGTCCGTCGATTTGTAATTTTGCAAGCTCTTTTATTGTTTGCATCATTTCGTCGTGAGTTTCCCAAAGTCCAAAAATGACGTGAACACATACGTTAATTCCACGTTTTTTCGTATCCTCATAAGCTTTTAAGAAACATTCAAAATCGTGTCCACGGTTAATTTTTTCAAGAGTTTTGTTATGCATTGATTGTAAACCGTATTCAATCCAAGTTTCCCATTTATCTTTGTAACCTGCTATTAAATCTAATTTCTCATCATCAATGCAATCTGGACGTGTACCGATTGAAATTCCGACAATATCTGGGTGGTCAAGTGCGGCATCGTAAATTGTTTTTAATTCTTCAACAGGTTTATAAGTGTTTGAAAATGATTGAAAATATGACATATATTTTACGGCTTTAAATCTTTCAGTTAGATATTCTGCACCGAAGTCAAGTTGTTCTTTTATTGACATATTTGCGGAATGTGATTGTGAAAAACTTCCGCCGGCATCACAATAAATACAACCTTTTTTGCCGTTTTGTCTATTTGGACAAGAAAAACCGGCGTCAAGAGTTATTTTGTATACCTTGACACCGAATTTCTGTTTTAAATATTCGCTAAACTGATTGTAGCGTTTTTCAGTACTGTTGAAAAACATAAAATACTTTCAGATTTATTATTTTTCTTCGTCTTCTTTTGTGATTGGGTAAACATAATGTTCGCCACAGTTTGGACATACAACTTCTTGTTGTTTTCCGTCTTCAAGAACAGCTACTTCAAATAAAGTTCTGCAACTTGATTGTGTGCATCTAATTGCCCAAGTAGGTCTTACAAGTCTTGCCATTTTCATATCTCCTTTTGATTTTTATTTTCTGTTATTGATGTTATTATTGCCGTCGATTTTCAATCGACGGCAATGTGTTTGTTTTTATTTTTTAGAGTCGAACATTTGTTTAATGCCATCAACTGAACTTAGAATTCCGGTTGCTTCATAAGGCATATAAACAACTTTGTTGTTTTGTCCTTTTGTGATGCTTTTTAAGGTTTCTAAATATTTCATTGCAATTAAGTATTGATCCGGTTTACCCTTTTCACCTATTGCGTCAATAATCATTTGAATTGCTTGTTTTTCACCTTCTGCTTCTAAAACTCTTGCTTTTGCAACACCGTCAGCTTTTAGGATTGAAGCTTGTTTTTCACCTTCTGCTTTGTTGATTGCCGCTTCTTTTTCCCCTTGAGCTTTCAAGATTGCAGATTGTTTTTGACCCTCAGATTCAAGGATTACAGCACGTTTTTCACGTTCTGCTTTCATTTGTTTTTCCATTGCGGCTTGAATGTCAGCAGGTGGATTGATGTCTTGTAATTCTACACGATTAACTTTTACGCCCCATTTATTTGTTGCTTCGTCTAAGATTTCTCTTAATTCGTGGTTGATTTTGTCACGAGAGATAAGAGTTTCGTCTAAATCCAATTGACCAACAAGTTGACGTAAGTTTGTTTGAGTAAGTTTTTCAATCGCATCAATTAGGTTTGTAATTTCGTATACTGCAGATTTTGAATCAACAATTTGGAAGTATAACAAAGCGTTAATGCTGATTGTAACGTTATCTTTTGTAATTACGTTTTGTCTTGGAAAATCATAAACTGTTTCACGTTTGTCGATTTTTGTCATAATTTTTGTATAAGAATAAGTTTGTCCGTCAATTCCTTTTTGTGAAATTTTCCAAGTAATTCCGCAAGGAGTATCAACGAAAGGAATAATGAAGTTCAAACCTGGGGTAAGAGTTTTGTTATATTTCCCCCAACGTTCAATAATAACTTCTTCCATTTGTTGAACGATGATAACACCTTTAATAATATATACTATAACAAGTATTAATAGAACAAATAACCACATAATTTTCTCCTTAATTGTTTGATTTTTTTACGTACATAATAAGACTTTGATTTTTTACAATTTCAACTTCGGAATTTTCTTCAAAAGTTTCGTCATTAACTGAGCGAGCTTCCCAACGTTCTCCGTAAATTGTTATTGCACCTGAATTTTTATCAATCGGCTTAATTACTTTTGCAATTTTTCCGATGTATTTGCCGTCAATACCTGTTTCTTGGTCTTTTGATGTTTTTTGATATTTTGCTAAAAATGGTCTAAATATTAATAGTGATACCAAAGATAAAACGGTAAATGTTATGATAAGTACAGTATGAGATTGTACCCAAATTGCAACAATTGCGGTTAAAAATGCCCCAATAGCCATACTTAAAAAGAATGTGAACGGCATAAAAATTTCAGCGATTAATAAAATTAATCCGATACATAAGCATAATTGCCATGTTGTCATTCAATTATTCTCCTACGATTTCGTTCATTGCGTCAACCATAGCATCTATATCAATACCATGAACTTTTGCACCTGCTTCAAGGTTTTCAAAATGTGCTGCTGCACAACCGATACAGCCCATGCCGAATTTTTGAAATACTTCAACTGTTTCAGGATAATTTTGTACAATGTCCATAATACCCATTTCTTTTGTAATTTTTGCCATAATTTATACTCCTTTTTCAAAATGTTGACTTTTTAAAAATTATTATTAAACACATTATATAACAAATAAGAGAAAAGAGGAATAAGATTATGGAACAATTTTTGAAAGATTTTTTTAATGACAATTCTGTTTGTATTGGTTTATGTGATTTAAAACGAAAAGTTTCTGAAGTGCAATTTAAATTTGCTCAACAAGTTCAATCGCAACCTGTTTATCAACAAACTTTTTATCAACAACCACAACCTCAAGTAAGACCACAAGCAAGACAGCAACAACCAAAACCACAAAGACAAACTTTGGCTCAAAAATTTGCGGAGCAACAAAGAGCTTATGAGGCACAACAAAAAGCTTATGTCGCAAGACAAGTTTATTTAGAACAACAAAGACAAAATTTTGCACAAGTTCAGCAATCAGTACAACAACAAAAAACAGTTCAACAAAGATCTGTTTATACAGAGGCTAAACCTGTTTTTGTAAACTCAAATCCTTATTGCAAACAAGCATCTCAACAATCTCAATCAAGAGTTATCATAGATGGAAATAAGAAAAAGGTTATCTCTGCAGCTGTTCCTGCAAGACAAATGTAGTGTTTAATAAGAAAAGCGGACTTTTATTCAAAAGTCCGCTTTTTGTTTGTGCATTAAATGTTTTACAAAATATGTGAAAATGTCATAAAATAGTCGCTTATAACATTTAAAAGCATTGGCATAATCCAAATTAAAATTGCTGCACCGAAAACAGGTTTAAATAGGAATGATAATTGGAATACGTTAACTTGAGGTGCAGTTTTTGAAATTACACCAAGGATAATATCTTGTCCTAAAGTCGCTAAAAGTACCGGAGATGCGATTTGAAGCCCCATGTATAATACATTTGATGACATACTTATCAAATAATCCATATTTACAAGTTTTGCAAGTGGAACACTTGTTGCGTAAATAGGAAATATTTCAAAACTTTTTTCAAATGCTTGGAAAAGCCAATAAGCACCGCCGATTTTAAGGAAAATAACAATACCGAGAACTCCGAAAAATTTTCCGAGTAATGAAACTTGGCTTGATGTCGTAGGATCTAAAACCATTGCAGAAGAAAGACCCATTTGCATATTAATCATATCACCACCGGCTTCAACGGCAGCAAGAATTAATTGTGCCATATAACCAATCATTGCACCTACTGCAAGATTTAAGATTATTGCAAGTAGCAAGTCGCCGTGTTCAGGCATTCCTTTTGGGTGTAATAGCATTATAAAAATTATTGTAAGTAAGAATGCTAAACCAATTTTTACAAGTGATGGAATTTCTTTGCGGTTTAATACTGGTGCAAAGCGTACAAAACCCATCATTCTTGAGAAAATAATAAGTCCTGCACTCATGTTTTCTACAAACCCCGGTATTAATGAATTCATTTGGAGTATAAAAGTTTCCATAAATTTTATGCTCCTTCCGTAATAGATAATTCATCAGGGGTATCAAGAGAAAGTGCTTCAAATAGTTCGTAGTTTGTCTTTACGTAAGTTTTTGATTTTGTTACGTTTACCTCAATTGTAATATTTTGGTCATCTACTATTGCTGTAAGTTGAGTTTTTCCTATTGAATTAGCCTCTATAATGATTGTATCTCTTGAATTGTCAATCGTTGTTAAAACATAAGCGTTAGCTATATTTTTGTCATTTGAAAAAACTTTTTTTATGGGTTTTTTGCTGAAAATTATGTAATTTTGGTATGTTGGATAAATGTTTTCTGCAATAATATATTGCTCAATTTTGTTTACGTTTTGGGCATAATCATTGTTTGTCGCACAAATACCAGTGTGACAAGATAAAATAATTAATGCAGTTGTCAGTAACCAAAATTTTTTCATAAAATTTACCTGTTAGCATTTTGTAAAATTTTGCTGGTTTCCATTAAGTCTGTTTTAGGTTGCATAATTCCTGAGGCTTTGTCATATCGTTGGAATTGTTTTGATTTTTGACCTAATGAGCTTGGTTTTCCGTCAGTCATACGTTTGAAAGCATCTTTGTCCGGCTTTTTGAATTTGTCTTGCATTTCGTTTGCAAAAGGTCTTGTATAACGATAGTAATTAGGTGGTAAAACGTAGCTATCGTTTTTTGGAACAACGTTAAAAGCAAGTGCCATACCGTCAGTAAATAGATTTGTGAGAATTCGTACAAACCCAACACCGCCGATAATGATTACCATAAATACAGCCAAAATTTTAGGAGCTGCCGCAATAGTTTGTTCTTGAACTTGCGTTACGGCTTGCAAAATACCAACAACCAAACCTATGCCCGCTGCAACAAGTACGCACGGCATTGAGATTGAAAGCATTACAACAAAGCCTTTAGCCATATATTCCATTAACATTTCCATAAGCGTTTTTCCTTTTTAAATTAGTTATAACTTTGCACAAGCCCTTGTACAATCAATGCCCAACCGTCAACAGCAATAAATACCAGTAATTTGAACGGTAATGAAATGATTGTTGGTGATAACATGAACATACCTAGTGCAAGTAAGATGTTTGCTACAACAAGGTCAAGCACGATAAACGGCACGAATACGATAAAACCTATTTCAAAAGCGGTTTTTAATTCGCTTATGATATATGCAGGTGCAACTTGCCAAATCGTTAATTCATCAGGTGATTCAGGTCTGTCATTTCCTGATAATTCAATGAAAAATGCCAAATCTGATTCTCTTGTTTGTTTTAACATAAATTCTTTAAGTGGTTTAGAACCTTTTTCAATTGCGACTATCAAGTTTTTTGTTTCTTTATAAGGAGCTTGTCCTTGTTCGTAACATTGTTGGAACACAGGTCCCATTGTGTAGAATGTTAAAATCATTGATAATCCGATGATTACAATTGATGGTGGTACAGATTGTGTACCCATCGCTGTTTTTAACATTGAAAATACAATGATAAATCTTAAAAAACTTGTCATACAAGCAAAGACAAATGGTAAAATCGAAAACATCGACATTACCAAAAGCATTTGTATAACGGGATTTATGTCTTTAAAAACGTCTGCCATACTTCTTCCTTCTTGTTTTGCTAATTCATTCTTTGTAAATCTAAATTAGCTTTGTCTATTTCATCAAGCTCAATTGTGGAATTGTCAGCCAAATCAAGCTTTGATATTAGTGTTGTTCTTTCTAAATCACAGGCAATTAAAAATTTTTCTTTACCTGCACGTACAATATATAATGTTTTTCTTGGTGAAAGTCCAAGAACATCTTCAACTTTTAAAATTCCTTTACGTTTTGTAGTTATTGAAGTTACTGCAAATTTTTTGTATACAAACACGGCAAAACAGATTAAACCTATCATTGCCATTGTATAAATTGAAAAACTTACTATATAATGTCCCATTTTAACCTCTTTTTTGACTAAATGTCTTCGTCTTCAAGTTCAAAATCGCTGTAATCAAAATCGCCATCTTCAGCTTGTTGTGGCATTGCTTCTCCATATTGTTCTTGAGGCATTGGTTCGCTGTTTGCTATTTCGTCCATTTGTTCTCCAACATATTCTTGTGGCATTTGATTTTCCATAGGTTGTGGTGTTGCTATTGGTTGTTCAGGTTCTTTTTGCTCGGCGAAAATTTGATTGATTTTTACGCCATATCTGTCGTTTATGATAACCAATTCACCCATAGCGATTGTTTTTTCTTCAACTTTTAAGGTTACGTTGTTGTTGTAAACTGAGCCTATATCTACAACTAAACCTTGTTCAATATTTTTTAATTCGCCTAATGAAATTTTTACTTTGTCAAATTCTGCACCCATTTCTACTTGAATGCTATCCCAAAGATTTTCAGGTGGCATATTTATTCCCATATCTTCTCCTTCGTTGTTATCTATTGACATAATCAATGCTGGGTTTGGGGCTATTCTAAAATCTGTTTCATAACCCTTGTAACTTAATTGCATTGTTTGAATATTACTGTTTTCAAGTACGATAATATCTTCCGGCTCAAGATTTTTTAAATCTCCAACAGTGAATTCCGTTGTGCCGATTTTTATATTAACGTCCACAAAACTGTGTTCAAAAAAGCTGTTTGAAAATTTTTGTTCGTGGCAAACTGTTTCTTCCGGTAAAACTAATTGACTTGGGAAAGATATAATAATTTTTCCGCAAAGTTTTGTTTCAACATCGTTAAGAATAAATGTCATGTGTGTAATGTCAAATTTTCGGCTTTGTTGCCCCGATTGATTGAATGCATTACTTATAAAACTATATAAATTGTCATTAAAAGCTGTTATTATTTTTGCTTCTAATTCTGTGATTTTATTTATTTCAAAAGATTTTGTTTTGCCTAAAGCTTTTGTAAGTATTGCATTTACTGCATCAGCAGAACATCTTATATAAATCTCGTTTTGAGGGTCGATTTTTACTTTTGTTACAAAGTAACTATCTTCTTGGAACATCGTGTTGATGTTTTTGCTTACGGAAATAAGTTTAAAGTTTAAACCTTCATGTAAAAAATCATTAGAAGCTTGTTGAATGGGATTGTTAAAGTTTTGAAAATACCATTCAAATTGCCTAAATAATTCATCTGAAATTGTTTTTAGTTCTTCCGTCATTCCCCGAATAGTCCCTTAGTAATTACATTACTACCCGTATCTAGCATAAGCTTATAAGTCAAATGTAACATCATTTATTTAGTGGATATTTTTTTAGTTTTAGAAAAGTTATTTAACTTGCACAATTTGTTTTTTGTAATAAAATACTCGTGTAGGTAACTTCATAAAAAAGGAGAACTCAAATGAGTGAAAGAAAATTAGTAGGAACAAACGAAATGTTCAAAAAAGCATTAGCAGGCGGTTATGCTATCGGTGCTTACAACGTAAACAACATGGAAATTCTTCAAGGTATTGCTGAAGCAGCTGAAGAAACACGTTCACCGATTATCTTACAAGTTTCTGCTGGTGCAAGAAAATATGCTAATCAAACATATTTGATTAAATTAGTTGAAGCAGCATTAGCAACTACAACAGTGCCAATCGCTTTACACTTAGACCACGGTGCAGATTTTGAAATTTGTAAAGCTTGTATCGATGGCGGTTTCTCATCAGTTATGATTGATGGTTCAAGATTCCCATTCGAAGAAAACGTAGCAGTAACTAAAAAAGTTGTTGAATACGCTCACGAAAGAGGAGTTTCAGTAGAAGCTGAACTTGGTAAATTAGCTGGTGTTGAAGACGATGTAAACGTTGATGCAAAAGATGCTAAATATACAAACGTTAAAGAAGCTGTTGAATTTGTTAAACAAACCGGTTGTGATTCTTTAGCAATCGCTATCGGTACTTCACACGGTGCTTACAAATTCGCTGGCGAAGCTAAATTAGATTTTGATAGATTAAAAGAAATTAAAGACGCTTTAAAAGAAGCTGGATTTGGTGATTACCCAATCGTTCTTCACGGTTCATCTTCAGTTCCTGCTGAATTCGTTGCAAAATGTAATAAATTCGGTGGTAACTTACCAAACGCACAAGGTGTTCCAGAAGATATGTTAAATTACGCTTCAAAACACGGTGTTGCTAAAATCAATATCGATACAGATTTACGTTTAGCTATGACATCTACAATCAGAGAATTCTTTATTGAACATCCTGAAAAATTTGACCCACGTGAATACATGGGACCTGGCAGAACTGCAGTAAAAGAAATGGTTATGCACAAAATGAGAGATGTTTTAGGAACTGCTGGTCACGCAGATGACTAATTAAACTAAAAAGTTTAAAAAAGGTACGGCGGTTTCAAAAAAGAAACTGCCGTATTTTTTTGTTCTTAACATTCATGTAAAAATAATATCAAGAAGACGGAAATTTAAGTATTTTTATAATATAATTGTATCTATAAGATAGTGAGGAATTTAATATTGAAAAGTTCAAGTTTAACTACGTTTATATTTGGTGCGTTAGTATTTGGTATTTTATTTGGCTGGTTGTGTCCAGACCTTGCCGTAAAAACTGACCCATTGGCAAAAATATTTTTAAACATGGTTAAAATGATTATTGCTCCATTGTTATTCTCAACGCTTGTTGTTGGGATTGCAGGACATGGTGATATTAAAAGTCTTGGTAAAATAGGTTTAAAAACTATTATTTATTTTGAAATTGTTTCAACAATAGCTTTGGTTATTGGTTTGGCAATGGGTAATATTGTTCAACCGGGTGAAGGCTTTGGAACTGTTGTTGCGAACGCTCACGATATGCAAGCTGCACAACATTTAGCTACAATTAACCCTAATAATTCTGTTAGCGATATGATTATTGGAATGTTCCCGACTTCTGTTGTTAAAGCAATGGCTGACGGAAATTTACTTCAAATCGTAATTTTCTCAATATTCTTCTCTATCGCAATTTGTGCGGTTGGTAAAGCAGGAAAACCTGTTTTAGATGTGTTGAATTCAACTGCAAAAATAATGTTTAAATTTACGGAATATGTTATGTATTTCGCACCAATAGGTATTTTCGGTGCAGTTTCTTCTGCGATTGGTGCAAATGGTATCGGTATTTTGAAAAATTACGCAAAAGTAATTTTCTGTTTATATACTGCAATTGCAATCTTTATTTGTGTTGTGTTGTATTCTATATGTAAGTTTGTAAGAATTCCGTTCTGGTCATTTATGAATGCCTTAAAAGATCAAATTTTGTTGGCGTTTACAACTACAAGTTCAGAGGCAGCATTACCAAAATCAATGGAAATTTTGGAAAAATTTGGTGTGCCAAGAAATATTGTATCATTTGTAATGCCGACAGGTTATACGTTTAACCTTGATGGTTCTACTCTTGGGGTTGCAATGGCTGTTTTATTCTCAACACAACTTGTTGGAATTCATTTGAACTTAGAACAACAACTTGTTATTATGTTGGCTTTAATGTTTGCAAGTAAAGGTATTGCGGGTGTACCAAGGGTTTCTTTGATTGTACTTGCAGGTACTTTAACAACGTTTAACTATCCAATTATCGGGGTTGCGATTTTATTAGGTATTGACCATATTTTGGATATGGGTAGAACAACGACAAACCTTATTGGTAACTGTGTAGCGACTGTTGTAATTGCTCGTTGGGAAGGTCAATTTGATGATGAAAAAATGCATAAATACCTTTCTAAAAATAAGAGAAGAAAACAATTAATAGCATATTTTGCATCAAAAAAAGCAGAAAAAGTTGAAACAGAAAAAGAATTAGTAGCAAATAATTAATAAAAAGGAAGATAAATAAGATGACAGAAAACGAGAAAAAGGAGTATAAAGACACTCTTAATTTACCGAAAACTACATTAGAAATGCGTGCAAACGCAACAAAAAAAGAACCTGAAACTCAAAAATTTTGGGAAGAAAAAAATATTTATAAAAAAATGACAGAAAATAGAGATAAAACAAATTCTTTTATCTTGCATGATGGTCCTCCGTATTTAAGTTCTGAAAAAATTCACGTTGGTACAGCGTTAAATAAAATTTTAAAAGATATTTTAATCAAATATAAATCTCAAAGAGGTTTTTACGCACCTTATGTCCCTGGTTATGACGGACACGGTTTGCCTATTGAAAATAAAGTTGTAAAAAATATTGAGGGTGGTCGTAATGCTGTTACTCCAGCTCAATTGCGTGAAAAATGCAGAGAATTTGCACATACAAGTTTAAAAGGTCAAGAATCAGAATTTAAAAGACTTGGGGTTTTGGGTAATTGGGAAAACCCTTATTTAACAATTAATCCTGAATATGAAGCTGAACAAGTAAGAGTTTTTGGCGAAATGTACAAAAAGGGTTATATTGAAAAAGGTTTAAAACCTGTTTATTGGTGTGCGTCTTGCGAAACAGCTCTTGCCGAAGCTGAAGTTGAATACGCTGACCATACATCAACTTCTATTTATGTAAGATTTAAGTTTGACGAAGAAAGTACAAAAATATTAAAAGAAAAATTTGATTTTTTAAGTAATGAAAATGATATTTATTCTGTAATTTGGACAACAACTCCTTGGACAATTCCGTCAAATCTTGCAATCAGTGTTCACCCAAGATTTGAATATACATTCTTCAAATATAATGGTGATGTGTATTACGCTGCAACTGGTTTGTTAGCAAACTTCTTAAAAGATGTTGATTGGAAAGAAGAAGATATTCAAGTTCTAGGCATTTGCAAAGGGGCTGATTTGGAAAATTTAGCACCAAAACACCCTTTATATGATAGAAAATCTCCAATTCTTTGTGGTGAACACGTTACTCTAGACGCTGGTACTGGTTCTGTTCATACAGCTCCGGGACACGGTCTAGAAGACTATGAAGTTTGTTGTAAATATAAAATTGGCGTTTATTCACCTCTTGATTCAAAAGGTGTTTGGACAGAAGAAGCAGGCGATTTAGCAGGTATTCCTTATTATAAAGGTAATGAAATCGTAATTCAAAAATTAAAAGATTGTTCAGCATTGCTTGCATCATCTGATATTCAACATAGTTATCCTCATTGTTGGAGATGTAAAAAACCTGTTATTTACAGAGCAACTCCTCAATGGTTCGTAAAAGTTGATAAATTCAGAGATAAAGCTTTGGAAGAAATTAAAAAAGTTAAATTTATTCCAGCATCAGGCGAAGCTAGAATTTCAAACATGGTTGAGGGTCGTACAGATTGGTGTATTTCTCGTCAACGTGCTTGGGGTGTTCCAATTCCTGTATTCTATTGTGAAGATTGTGGTGAAGTTATTGTTACTGATGAAACAATTGAACACGTTGCAAAAATGTTTGAAAAAGAAAGTTCTGATGCTTGGGTTAAATATTCAGAAAAAGAACTTTTACCAGATGGATTTGTTTGTCCAAAATGTGGTAAAACTCATTTCCGTAAAGAAAATGATATTATGGACGTTTGGTTTGATTCAGGTGTTTCTTGGAGAGCTGTTGTTGAAAAACGTTCTGATGAATTAAATCATACTCCAGTTGATATGTATTTAGAAGGTTCTGACCAACATAGAGGTTGGTTCCAATCTTCATTATTAACTTCTGTTGCAACACAAGGAATTGCACCTTACAAACAAGTGTTAACTCACGGTTTTGTATTCGGTGAAGACGGAAGAAAAATGTCTAAATCTTTAGGTAATTATATTAGGCCAGATGATATTATTAAAAACTATGGTGCTGATATTCTAAGACTTTGGGCAGCATCAGTTGATTACAGAAATGATATTAAAATTGGTGATAATATTGTTAAACAACTTGCTGAAATTTTTAAGAAAACAAGAAATACAGCTCGTTTCTTAATCGGTAATTTGTTTGATTTTGAACCTGAAAAAGATTATGTAAGTTATGATGAATTGAAAGATTTGGATAAATTTGCGTTATTTAAATTGTATCAATTGATTGAAAACGTAACAGAAGCTTTTGAAAATTATGAGTTTTATAAATATTTCCAATGCTTACAAAACTTTGCAGCGGTGGATTTAAGTTCATTCTACTTGGATATTGTAAAAGATAGACTTTATACATCAGGCAAAAAATCACTTTCAAGAAGAGCTTGCCAAACAGTTTTATTTGAAATTTTACAAGCTTTAGTAAGAATTATTATGCCGGTTATGCCTCACCAAGCAGAGGATATTTGGCAAAATATTCCTGAAAATCAACGTGGCGGATTAGAAAGTATTTTACTTTCTTCTTGGCCGGAAATGAAAGATGAATGGAATAATCCTGATTTGGAAAAAGATTTTGCAAAAATCTTGAAAATTCGTGAGATTGTGACAAAAGCTATTGAGCCATTAAGAGCAGATAAAAAAGTCGGAAGTTCTTTAGAAGTTGCAGTTTATGTTAAAGATGACGTAAATAATGAATTACTAAAATCTTGCGAAAATGAACTTTGCAATATTTTCATTACATCTCAAGCTATTGTAACAGCAGAAAAACCTGCAGAAGTATTGAATGAATATACAGAAGATGATACAACTGTTTGGGTTACAAAAGCAAAAGGTGAAAAATGTTGCAGATGCTGGAAATATCGTGAATTGAATGCAGACGGCATTTGTCCAGATTGCCAAGATGCGGTAAGCGAATAATTTTTTAAATACAAATGGCGACGGGTGAATTTTTCACCCGTCGCCATTTTTTTAATCTTTTTTTATTCAAATCATCTATTTGAATGGTTGATTTTGTTAAAATAAATATTAATATTATACATGTATTTTAGTATGGATAAAATGTAAAGGAGCATTGTATGTTCGGAATAGGAACTGCGAGCAAAGAAGACGTATTAATCATTACCGAGGACTATGAAGTAAAAGGTACTGTTTTTAATATTGGTTTTTCAAAGAAAAATCGTTTTTTAAGTGATTTATTAAACAAAGCAAATAAAAACTTTATTGCTGTAAAAGACTGTGAAATTACATATAAAAATAGACAAGGTGAAACAGAAAAATTAGACTTTTTACAATTGAACATGCGTTATGTAATCTTAATCAGACCGTTAAGACCGGAAGAAAAAGTTGGTTACGTAGCACCTGAAAGTGAAGTTTAGTTAGAAAATTTTAATAACACAGAGGAGATTTCATCAACAAAAGATTTTTGTTTGAAATCTCCTTTTGTGATGAAACTTTCTGCACCCAATTCTATACTTTTTTCTTTTATGTTTTTGTCCGTTAATGAACTCATTATGATAACTGGAATATTTGCAAAATTTTCATTAGATTTTATCAATGAAATAAAATCTAAGCCGTTCATATCGGGCATTTCAATATCTGTTATTATGATGTCAAAGTGAGATTGATTTAATATTTTTAGTGCTTCTGTTGGGCAAGATGCTGTTTCAACCAAAAAGTTTGCGGTAGTTAAAATATTTTTTTCAAGCGTTCTAATAGTCAAAGAATCATCAATAATTAATATTTTTTTATTTTTTAATAATGATTTTTTGTCTATAATTGCGTGAGTTGTTCTTGTTGAAAACATTTTTGCATTTGCTTGTGTTGCATTTTTCAATAAATCAAATGCGTTTAAAACAAGGCACGTTTCCCCAGAAGCTAATGTTGTTATTCCGGAAATGTTTTTTAATCGGTGTAGTGGCGGAGCAAGATTTTTTTGTAAAATTTCTTGCTCTCCAAGTAATTTATCAACGATAATTCCTATATTTTTGTTGTTTATTTCAATAATAAGTATTGTTTTTAAGTGAGAGTCTACCTCTTGATAAGGCAAATTCAATAAATCTGCCAAATTGTATAACGAAATATTTTTATTATTGTATAAAAGAGTTAGCGTATCTTGATTTTGGATTAAATCTTCTTTTTTCTTACAAATTATAGAGTTTATGACAGACATCGGAATTGCAAATGTTTGTTTTTCTGCTTGGATTAAAAATGCCGTCATTGTTGCCATTGTGATAGGAAGTTTTATTTGAATTTTTGTTCCTTTGTTAAATTCAGAAATTACGTTTATCGTTCCATTAAGTTGTGCAATTTTTGATTTAACGATATCCATACCAATACCTCTGCCGGAAATACTGGTTACTTCATCACCGGTCGTAAATCCTGGTAAAAATACGATATTTGTAATTTCTTGTTCTGTCATGTTAGAAAGTTCTTCTTTGGTCAAGAAACCTTTATTTATTGCTTTTTCTTTAATTTTCTCTATGTTAAATCCTTGTCCGTCGTCGATTACTTCAATTAAGATATTATTTTCTTGATGTTTTGCGTTAATTTGAATGTGTCCGATTGGATTTTTGCCTAATTCTTTTCGTTTTTCAGGAGTTTCAATTCCGTGGTCAACAGAATTACGAATAATATGGATTAATGGATTTTTTATTTCTTCAATAATTTTTTTGTCGGCACTTGTTTCACTTCCAGTAATCGTTAGTTCTACTTGTTTTCCGCTTTCTTTTGCAATATCACGCACCATTCTGCCAAACATGTGGAAAACAGTTGCTAATGGTAAAATTCTTATATTTTTTATCATCGAGTCAAAATCATCAATTAACACACGAATTTTCATATCGTCTTCAAGGTTTGAACGTTGAAGATGATTTAGTTGTGCGGTAATATCTGTCAATTTTTTATTTTGTTCTGACATTGATGTGATAAATTGTTTTATAAAAATGCTTGATGAATTATCTGTTTGTTTTGATTCAAATTTGTAATTTTTTTTGTCGTGAAATTTCAAGTGTCGCAATAGTTTTACAAATTCTTTTTGCCATTCTTCAAGATTTCTTATAGTGTTTGAAAATTCGCTTATGCGTTTTGTCGTTTTAATTTTTGTTGAAATTAACTCTCCGATTTGGTTAACCATGGCATCGAGTTTGGAAGAGTCTACGTGAAGAGTTTTTATTTCTTCGGAGTTTAAAAGTTTTGAAAAATCTTTTAAATTTTTTGTTGTAAGTTTTTCTTGCGAATTTGCTTGTATATTTGTATTGTCAATTTCTGCAAGTTCAGTGTTTTGTAATTCGGTTGTGTTTGTAAGCTCAATAAGTTGTTGTACTACGGTGAGTTGTTGAGTTAACAGTTCAATGTTATCGCTTGGATTTTCATTGTTTATGCTTTGAAAACAATAATTCGTACAAGTTGTTAAAATTTCAAGTTGAGAGTTTTCAAGTTTTATTTCTAATTTTTGGATTAGCATAAAAACTTCTATAATTTTATTTAATAACGGAATTAATTCAGGGGTTTTACAAGTTTCTTGTAAGTGATTGAATTTAGTTAAAAGTTCCGAAATGTTTTCTGTTGTATCAGATAAAGTGGTAATTTTATTTTTTAAATTGTCAAAATTAAATTTTTTATTTGAATTTTCTACTCTCAAATTTGATGTTGGAATTTTGTCAACGACTTGAGCGTTAGAGGTTTCTTGGCTGTATTTTTCTGCACCTTTTTCGTAACTTTTTCCGTTAAATGCGTAATCATAATAGTCAACAATTGCAATATCATTGTTTTGACATAAAGTTGAAAGTCTTGTTATGATAATATCTGCTTTTTCTTGAAGTTCTTCAACTTCTTTGAAAGAAAGTTCTGTATTGCATTTTAAAATTACTTCCAGTTTTAAATTTATTGTTTCTAATTCGTTTTTTATATCAAAATAATTGATTTTTTGAAAATGTTCGATAAGCTCTGAAGTTTTTTCATAAATTTTTTGAATATATTCTGTTTCAATTTTTTCGGTTAATTTGATAATATTTAACAGTGTATCAATGACCAAATAGTTAATTCTATCAATGTTTTTAGAGAAATATTTAAAATTAAAATCATTTTCGTTTGATGAAATTATTTCGGTTGTATTAGAAGTTTCTTGATAATTTGAAATGTTTTCTAATTGTTTTAGTTGTGAAGTGATTTCATCTTCTGTGTAAATTTCTTTTCCGTTTTCAATAGATTGAGATATAATTTTTGAAATTAAATCAACGGATTTATACATTACATCTGCAATTTGAGGGGTTAATTGCAATTGATTATCTTTTGCAAGTCCTAAAATATCTTCAATTTTGTGTGCAATGGTTTGTGTTTTTGAAAAACCAATCATTCTAGATGCACCTTTTAAGCTGTGTGCATCACGGAATAAAAGTACGATTAAATCTTTGTTTGTCGGAGTTTTTTCTAATTCGAGCAAAGTGTCGTTTAATCGTTCGATGATTTCTTCGGACTCAATTCTAAAAATATTTAAGATTTCTTTTAGTTCATCATCTTGAAAATCCATAATAAACCTTATAAATCTTGTTTTTCGTCATTCTTTAGTTGTTTAAATGCTGTTTCTAAATCTTTTAAAAATTTGTCAATTTCTTCGCTGATTTCTAAAATTGATAAGTTAAATTCGGTAGAAAAAGTTTTTTGTGTATCTTCAGTAATTTTTGATACATTTTTTGAAATTGAATTTACGACATTTGACATTTCACTAACATTGTTTTTTGCAAATTCAACACTTTTTGCAACAACGTCAATCTCTTTTGAACTTTCTTCTGTCGCCATAACTGTTGAATGAGTTACGTTTTGAACCTCGTTTATTAATGAAGAAATTTTGTTTGTTGCAATTTTTGATTCGTCTGCAAGTTTTCTGATTTCACTTGCAACAACAGAAAAACCTTTGCCGTGTTCACCTGCTCTTGCCGCTTCAACTGTCGCATTAAGAGCTAACATATTTGTTTGTTCTGCAATGTTTTCAACAATGCTCACGTTAGATACAATTTGTTGATTGTATTCTGATAATTCTAAAATCAAATCCGCAATGATTTGAATTCGTTGTTTTAAAACGTTTAGTTTTTCCATATTATCGTGAATAGTTTCGTGTTCTTTGTTTGTGTATTCTATCGATGTAGAAATTTGTTCTAATAAAATTTGAGAAATTTGTGCTGTTTTTAAAGAGGTTTCTTTAAGTTCGTTGAATTTTGTAGAGCAATCTTTTGTTGTTTCAAAATATTCGTTTAAAGTTTGTTTTTGTT
>CAZKJV010000020.1:0-17572 GCA_964553175.1 uncultured Muribaculaceae bacterium
TTTATAATTAATGAATTTATGAAGCATAAACTTATTAAAGAAAATACAAAAAATCTTTGTCTTTGAGTTGTATTTTTATTCAAGGTGAAAAATAAAATTATAAAAATAGGCAAAGTCCAAAATTGTGGTATAAATCTTGCCCACCAAGCCTCGTGATTGCCAAAAATTGAGATTGTTAAAATTGACATAATTGTCCAAAATGTTTTTTTATCTTCTTTGTTGTTAAATCGTAAAAATGCACTCAGTATCAAAGAAAATAATAGTATTCCGCTGAAAAAATATCCAAAACCGCCAAGTCGCATATCCTCAAAAATAAATATATCATCACCATTTATCGTAAATGGTATTTTTAATCTTGGGACGTCATCAGATTGAATTAATGGTGATAGATTTTTTGAAACGGCGAAAGTTGAAAAGAAAAACTTTTCAAATCTGTTCATATTTTCAAATCCTTGCGGATATGAAGTTATCATAAAATCTTTGTTTGCGTTAATAAAAGAGTTTTGTACAATTGGATAAAAAGCGTTTTGTCCTTGATTTATGTTTGTGAAATATGGATTAATTCCGCTCAATAAGATAAAAACAATAGCAATAGAGAACACTTTTAGTAAAGCTTTTGAACGATAAACGATACAAAAAACAAAAAACATTATAAATAGTGTAAATAGTCCTGTAAGTTTGATGTTTGCAAAAATTACCGATGAAACAAAAATTAAATATAAAGATTTTTTTGTATCAAAGCCTTTTGTATAATTTATAAACGCAAATAAAAGAATTAAAAATGTATAATAAAATATTGCATCAACGTAGTTTGAAAGCATTTGGCATACGCAAATCGGGTTATAAACAAAAATTGATGAAAAAATAATTGAGGTTATGTTATTTAAATTAAGGTTTTTTAGAGTATAAAAAGTATAACACCACGCAATAAGCATAAATGTATAATTTGTTATTTTGGTTAGTTCTATTTTGTCAAAACAAGTATAAATGTTTGCCCCGACAATTTCAAAAAATTTTAAAAATCCTTCAACATAAGGTGTGGATGAGGTAAAAACATATTTTTGTGTGGTTATAAAATTTTGGATATTGTCATAAATCGGGTTAAGCCCCCATTTTAATAAAATTATCGTTGCTTGGTGATAAGTTGTTCCATCGTAAGATATATCCGGAATAAAATAACATAATACTCCGCAAATTAAGATGAAATCCAGTAAAATAATTAGCTGTGAACAGATTAATTTTATTTGGTTTTTATCAAAATCCTTTAATGTGAAATATATGATTAAACCGATAGAAATGCATATTGCTATTGGTAAATAAAAACAATTTATCGATAATTTGCAAATAAATCCAAAAACTGACAACAAAAATAAAACGAAAATTCCGCTAAGAAGAGATATTGTCCAGTTTAAACAAATTTTTTTCATAATTCAATTATACATTGAAAAATCAATTTTCAGTATTTTTAGGATTTTTTAATAAAAATACAAGTCCGGCAATAAGAATTGCTACTATACCGCACCATCTGAAAGCTTCCATAAAGCCCCAAAGAGAAGCTTGTTTAAGCATTGTTCCATAAATAGAATATTCTGCCATGTGTTTTGCAACAGAAACGTGGGTGTATTGACTAAATGCACCTGTCATAGCTCCTACTTGGTCTGCAAAAACTTGATTTAATGGGGTTAAATGTTGAACCATGTTTGCTTGGTGAATTTGTGAATATCTTGAAACCAATGTCGTTACAATTGACGTACCTACTGCACCGCCGACATTTTTTACCATATTTTGTAATCCGCTGGCATTAGTCATTTGATCGTTTCTTAATGTTATAACTGAAAGTGCTACCAACGGCATCATTGCAAATCCCATTCCAAGTCCGAAGATGAAGTTTGGAATGGCAATATTAACGCTTGATATATTAAGGTTTAAAAATCCGAATTCAAGTCCTGCACATCCAACAAGAATTAAGCCAACAGCGGCAAAAAGCCTGTTATCTATGAATTTTGATAAACTTCCAAATATTGCAATCCCCATTAATGCTCCGCAACCACGAGGCATGATTGCTAAACCGCTTGTAAATGCGGTATAACCAAGCATTGATTGTAAAAATTGAGGTAAAAGTGCCATTGAGGATAACATTACACCCATAATAATAACTTGAACTACTGTACCGACTGTGTAGTTTGTATCTTTTAAAACGCTCAAATCGATTAATGGATTTTTTCCTTTTATTTGTGAAACTAAAAATGCGATAAAGCAGAATGCAGAAAATGCAGTTAATTTGCAAATCCATGCTGCGTTAAACCAATCGGCATCGTTACCTTTATCAAAAATAACTTGCATACTTGCAAGCCAAGCAACTAAAAAGAAAAATCCAAATTTGTCTAAATAGACATTCTTTTGTTTTTGAGCATAAGGTGGGTCTTCCAAAAATTTGTTTGCAACAAACACTGTAAGGATACCAATTGGCACATTAATAAAAAATATCCATGGCCAATTCCAGTTATCAGTAATAAAACCGCCGATAACTGGTCCGATAATCGGTGCAACAACGACTACTAAACCAAACGTAGCCATTGCCTTACCTCTTTCTTCAGGGGCAAAACTTTCCAGCATTACGGCTTGAGAAACAGGTAGCAATCCGCCACCGCCTAAACCTTGCAAAATTCTTGAAATTAATATCATTTCAATAGAGTTTGAAATTCCGCACATAAAAGAAGATATTGTAAATAAGCAGACGCTAAAAATAAAGAAATTTTTTCTGCCAATAAATCGACAAAACCAGTCAACAGCTGTAATCATAATACCGCTGGCAACGATATAACTTGTCAAAATCCACATTGATTCTTGACGACTTACTGAAAAAGTCCCGGCCATGTGCGGTAAAGCAACGTTTGCAATCGTTTCATCTAAAACGAACATAAATGCTGCAAAAATCGTTGGTATAGATATTAGCCATGGACTTTTTGTCGGTTTCCATTCTTGACTTTGAGCAACTGCTTCTGACATTTTTACTTAACTTTTACCTTTGGTACAACACTCATTCCTGGAACAATGTTATATTGTGTTTCATCAATTTTTTCGTCAAATACAATTTTTACAGGAATTCTTTGTACGATTTTTACGAAAGAACCAACAGCGTTTTCAGGTGGGAATAAACTTGATTTTGCACCTGATGCACGTTGAATACTGTCAATTTTGCCTTTAAACACTTTGTTCGGATAAGCATCAACTTTAATATCAACTGGTTGACCGGCTTTCATTTGACCAACTTGGTTTTCTTTGAAGTTAGCAACAATCCAAACGTTGTGAGGAACAATTGCGAAAAGCGGTGCTCCAACTTGAACATAAGAACCTACTTCAACTTTTTTGCCTGAAACTGTTCCGTCTTGTGGTGCGTATATTTTTGTATAAGATAAATCTAATTCAGCTTTATCTTTTAATGCTTTTAAAACTTTAATGTCAGCGTCTGCAACTTTGTTTTGATTTTGCGACATAACATTTTCGTCTGCATTAACTAAATTTGCTTGACTAGCTTCATATTTTGTTTGTGCCATATCTAATTGTTGTTTTGAAACAGCACCTGTTTTGTATAATTTTTGATATCTTTCAAAATCAGCTTTTGCGTTATCAATAGAAATTTGTGCTGCATTGAAATTAGCTTTTGCAACTTTTTGAGCAGCTAAAGCTTTTTCGTATTGAGCTCTTGCTTGTTCTGCTTTTACAACATAATCTGCTTTATCTATTTCTGCAACTAAATCGCCGGCTTTTACTTTTTGGTTATCGGTAATGTATACAGCAACAACTTGACCGGTAACTTTTGGTGCAACTTGGACCATGTGGTTTTCTACATAAGCATCGTCTGTTGATTGAAATTGCATATTATAAACAATTGCAAAACCCAAGACAATCGCCAAAATTATACCTAAAGGTATAAAGATAAATCTTTTATGAAATTTTAAATCTTTTTCTTTATTCTCTTGGTTTTCTTGATTTTCCATTTTATTCTCCTATATATTAAATTCAACTATATTTGATAAAGCTTTTTCAAGTTCTGATAAAGATGCTAACAATTCGTTCATTTGTTTTTCCGAAAATTTCTTTGTTAAAACTTTCATTATTTGTTGCAAAATATTAAATTGTTCGTTATATATCTTTTTACCAGCGTTTGTTATTTGTAATTTGCGAATTAATCGGTTATTTCTTGTCGCATTTGTTCTTTTTATGTAACCTTTGTCCTCTAGTGAGGTGATAATTCTGCCTGCTCTTACTCTATCTCTAAGTAAAAGTTTTGCTAAATCTCTTTGGCAAATATCAGGGTTATTTAAAACAAAATTCAATGCTGCAAATTCATCGTGAGTTAAGTCAACATTTCTAATCTCAAAGAAATTATCCGCCATTTTATCGCAATAAATTGCTAACTGTTGTATTTTGTAGAATACAGATTTACTAAAATCTACAACTTCGGTGTTTTCTGTTGTCATAAAAACTTTTTCCTTCCCTGTTACAAAAAAAACATGTTGCATTTGTAACAAATTTATGTTATCATATAATTATTGAACTTGTCAAGTATGTAAGGATTTAAAATGAAAAAGAATAAATTTATTGCGTTAGCTTTGCTTGTATCGTTTTTGAACTTGAATTTTTTACCTGCATTTGCAATTCAAGATGTTCAAGCTCAAGATAAAAAAGCTCAGAAAAAACAAGAAAAATTACTTAAACATCAAGTAAAAAGAAATAAAAAATATAATGATGATTACAAATACGCTTACGTAAATCTAGATTTTTGGAAAAGTTTTAATGATGAAAACTTAAATAATTACATTAATCTTGCTATTAAAAATAATTATGATTTAAAAATGGCAACGTTAAACGTAGATGAATATTATCAAAATGTAAGATTGCAGTTTGCTAACGAATTACCTCAAGCGACTGTTGGTTTTAGTCCTGCTGTTGCAAAATTAGGTTCTGTGGCTCCTGGTTTTATAGAATCATCTACAAGTTGGTCTTTTGCAACTCCAATGATATTAAATTATGAAGCTGATATTTTCTTAAAAAACAGAGATAAAACTCGTAGTGCTAAAAAATTGTATGAAGCTTCTAAATTTGATGAACGTTCAGCATATCTTTCAATTGCGTCTGCTGTTGGTAGCGTATATGTGAATTTAGTTACATTAAACGAGGTTATAAAATATCAAGAAAATATCGTTAAATTAAGAAAAGAAATTTATGACATAATGCTTGAAAGTAATCGAGAAGGACTTGTTTCTACTTCAGATACAGTAAAGGCAAATAAAGCTTATGTTAATGGCACATCTGAATTAATAAATTACAAAAAAAACAGAACAAAATTGTTACATCAGTTAGCAGTTTTAATCGGTGAAAGTCCTGAAAATATTGATAATTTGAAAATTTCTGATTTATCAACATTGAATTATACAAAAGAAATTCCATCAGAAATTGCATCAGAAGTTATTACAAATAGACCAGACTATTTAAAATCTATAAAAATGTTAGAAAAAATGGGGCTTGATGTAAGAGTTGCAAAAAAAGAATTTTTACCATCAATTAGTTTAACGGGGTTAGCTTTATTCTTAAACGGTTCTGAAATTCCTGTTGACGGTGTTTATGCTCTTGCTGCTTCCGGAATGTTACCTGTGTTTACTGGCGGAAAAAGAATTGCAAACTTGAAATTAAGAAAAATTCAATACGATAAAGCGTTAGAAAATTACCACAAAACTAATTTAACAGCATTGCAAGAAGTTAATGATGCATTAATAAGTGTTAAACGTGATAGTGAAAAATTAGATGAACATAAAAAACAATTATCACTTGAGCAACAAGATTTTGGGTACACTCAACAACGCTATGATGCAGGTATAATTTCAAAATTAGACCTTATTCAAATGCAAGAAAATTTACTTACCGTAAATCAATTAGTTGCAAGTTCAACTGGCGGTTGTTATGTTGATTATATCAGCTTATATAAAGCTGTTGGTGGTAAATTATAATAAGTGCTTATAATAAATCAATATCGGAATAACTAAAAACTAAAAAAGACCGACGAAAATCGGTCTTTTATTTTTATTTTTATTTTTAAATTAATTTTATTGAGGCAATAACACGGAAATAACCGCATTATTCACATTCAAATAACGTTTTGCTGCGTCTTGTACATCTTCAACTGTAAGTCCGTTTAGAATATCTAAATAATCTTCTACAAGAGTCAAATCGTTGCAAACAGTCATATATGTTCCGATTGTATCGCCAATTTCAGAAACTGTTTCAGCGTTGTATGCAAATTTTGATTTTGTTTTTTTTACAGCTTTATGAAATTCTTTTTCTGTTATTGTTGATTTAATACTTTCGATTTCTTTTTTTATTAATTCAACAGCAAGTTCTTTTTTATCAGGGCGGAAGTTTGCTTCCACAAAGAAGTTGTTGCCATCTCTAAATTGATAATGGTCGGTGTCAATTATGTTGAAAATAGGTTCTTCTGCTTTTTCAATTAAGTTTTGATATAATCTTGAGCTTGCACCGTCGCCTAAAATAATGTTAATCAAGTCAACTAAAATAGTATCTTTTACATTTTTTGCAGGACAAGTTAAATAACCGAACATTAAAAATCCAGTGTTTACGTTCGCTCTATCTTCAAGATAAATTGTTTTTTCTGTTGGTTTGTCTATTTCAAATTGAGGATTTTCAAAGTTTTCTCTACCTTTCCAATCAAATTCTTTGCAAACTTTGTCTAAAATTTCTTCGTGATTAAAATCCCCTACAATGATTGTTGTTACATTGTTTGGAGTGTAATGTTTTTTGTAATAATCCATAATTGCAGATTGTGGAACTTGTGAAATGATTTCAGGAGTTCCGATAACATCACGTTTGTATGGGTGTTTTGTATACATATTGTGATTAGCCATGTTGTAAACTTTTGTCCATGGTTGATCTTTACGCATTCTTATTTCTTCAATAACAACGTGTCTTTCACGTTTGTCTTTTACGTTTTCGTCGTTTAGGTCAAATTCTTTACCAATTTCTTCTTCCGGTAAAGTTGGGTCAAGCATCATATCTGCGTGTAATTCGATTGCTTCATAAAAATCCTTGTTGCCTTCACCTTTTGGTAGTGTAACATAGTAATATGTGTAATCTTTCCAAGTTGCAGCGTTTACGATTGCCCCTTTTGCCTCTAATGTTCTATCAAAATACCCTGCTTTATGTTTGTGAGTACCTTTAAACATTAAGTGTTCTAAGAAATGCGAAATTCCGTTGTTTTCGTCATTTTCGTTGATAGAACCTGTTTTAACCCAAGAACTTACGTTCACCATATCGCCTTCTTTGTGAGCTAATACGATTTTATGACCGTTTTCACGTTCGTAAACTTCTACATCTTGTGTTAAAAATGGATATTTTACTAAAGTTTTTTTCATATTTTTTTCCTTTTTGTATTTTCTTTAATTATATATTAAAAATAAATAGAAATTACTTTTGCAATACAAATTAATATTGAGGTGTAAATCATTAAATTACGAGCTTGGTATAATCTGAATTGAAAACTATAAGTTCCTTGTTCTTTTAATTTTTCAAGATTTTCAGCAGGAAAATGCCAAAATCTTTTTTTTGGTGAAAAAGATTTGTCATAGTTATACATGTAAATTGAAATTATTAGCTCTAAAGCTAAAGGTATTGAAAAAAGTGTAATCAAAAATATTGGTGATAAAATTTTCATTAAAACGGATAGCATTAAAATGCCGTAACCTAGTAAATAAATAAAAATTAAACCTAATACGGCTTTGTTTTTATCCCCAATTTTGCAACATAATGTTTTTTTATGAGAGTCAAAATCTCCGTCAAAATCAAGTAGCGTATGTGTGTACATAAGTCCGATAGTGAACATTACAACTGCTGTGCCGATAATAAAAATTTCAGCGGATAAGGTTTGTGTCATAACCCAATAAACTCCGCCAAATAAAATGGGTCCAAATGCAAGCCCAACAGCGACTTCACTTAATCCGACCATTGACATTTTTGAGTAAATTAAAACTAAAATTCCGCCTAAAATCGCAAAAACTAAAACAGGTAAACCTGTGTAGTATAAAAGAATTGCCCCGATTATAATTGCAATTGAGCAATAAATTATAACAACTTTTAAGACTTGATTTAAAGTGGCTTCACCGCTTGTAATATAACCACATTTTGATTTTACATTACTTTGCAGAGTTCCTCTTTTTTCTAAAACTTTGAAATCTTGATAATCATCAAATAAATTTGTCGCTAATTGTCCGCAACAAATTCCAATTAATGCCAAAATTCCAAAAACCCAGTTTCCGCCTTGCGTTAAAGCAAAAACAAAAACCACGAGCCACGAAAAAATTGACATTGGTAGTGAAAAAATCCTTGAATTTTCAAGCCAAAAGCAACCTCGTTTTAAAAGTTTAAGCATCTAAAATTCCCTCTATGGCTTTTACTTCTTCGTATAAAGCTCCGCCTTCAAGTAATTCTTCTGCGGACAAACCAAACATAGTAACTAAATCAAGAACATTTTCGTTACGTTTAAATCGTCTTACAACCTCTAAAACTGCCTCTTTTCTGGTCATATTAACGATTTGATTATGTTTTCCTAAATTTATACTACGTTTTTTAGCTTTGCCCAATTATTTTACCCCCAAAGCTAAAAGAGCTGTACCAATCATACCTGCATAATTGCCTGTTGTAGCTTTCAAAACTTTTGTCGGTTGAGTTATGATTTGAGAATTTGTTTCTTTTTCAAGGTAATCTGTGTCAACAAATTGAGCCATAGAGCCTGATAAAACAAAGCAATCAGGGTCAAACAAATTTGCTAAACCTATTATTCCTGCTAAAATGTCATCTTGCCATTTATTGAAAATTTTTGTCATAGTTTCATCGCCTGAATTTAGACCGTCGATGACATCATAGGTTGTAATTTCTTTGTTTTGAGTGATTTCTTCTGCTGTTCTTTTTAAGCCTGTGCCTGATGCATAAGCTTCAAAGCAATCCCAACTTCCGCAAGTGCAAGTTCTTCTTTTATCGGTATACATTTTGAAATGCATTTCACCTGCTGAACCTGATTTTCCTTTGAAAAGTTTGTCGTTTAATATAATTCCACCGCCAACACCTGTGCCGAGTGTAATCATTACTGAGTTTGGCATTCCTTTTGATACGCCTAAAATGTGTTCAGCCCAAGCTGCGGCGTTTGCATCGTTTTCAACAAAAACTTTTTTGTTAGATAATTTATCAAACTCTATTGAGCTGTAACCTTTTACAAGATTACCGGTAGAGCCTAAAACTCTTGTGTTTTCATTGTTAACAGCCCCTGCTGTCGCAAATGCAATGACGTCAACTTTGTTTTCGTGTTTTTCAATTAAAGATTTAAAAAGATTTTTTATTTCTGACAAATCTTTAGGAGTTGAAAATTTTTCTATTTCGTTAAGAATAGAACCTTTTTCATCAATAACAGTTGAATAAATTTTTGTACCGCCGACATCTATTGCAAGAGCTTTCATTTATTTTTCCTTTCTTGAAACAAATCTTTTTGTAATCAATTGCGGTCTTGTGATTGCAGAACCGATTACAACGCAATGAGCACCTAGTTCAAAGGCTTTGTCTACTTCTTGAGGTGTCCAAATTCTACCCTCTAAAACAACAGGCACATTCACTTTTTTAACTAATTCTTCTAATAAATCAAAGTCAGGGCCGTCATTTTTTAATGGTGAATGTTGAGTGTAGCCTGCAAGAGTTGTAGAAACCATATTAACTCCGAGTTTTTCGCAATTAATACCTTCTTCAACTGTTGAAATATCCGCCATTGAAACTCTTTTGTTGATTTTGATAAGTTTGATTATTTCTTCAACCGTGCAGTTTTCGTGTTTTCGATTTGTACCGTCAAACGCAATTATATCTGCCCCAGCTTTTATTAAAAATCCTACGTGTTTTAAAGATGGAGTGATATAAACAATTTCTTTCCAATTTGCGGGAATTTCATCAGGCTTGGTTAACCCGATAACAGGGACATCTGTCATTTTTTTTGCGTTTTTAACATCTCTTACGCCAGCAACACGTAAACCTCCTGCACCGCCGTTTAGAACTGAACGCATCATTGCAATCATACATTCTTCACGGTATAACGGTTCATTTGGCATTGCTTGGCAAGACACAATAACTTTATTTTTTAATTTTTCAATAACGCCCATAAACGCTCCTATCTATAATTTTGGAACTGTAATGGATAATCGTATTTGTCAGAGTTTTCTCTCAATAATGCAATTACTTCTTGCAAATCGTCTTTACTTTTGCCTGTTACACGAACTTGGTCGCCTTGAATTGATGCTTGAACTTTGATTTTTGAATCTTTAATGTCAGCAACGATTTTTTTAGCTAATTCTTGAGTTAAACCTTTTCTCAAGTTGTAAACTTGGCGAACGCTTCCGCCTAAAGCATCTTCAACTTTTTGAGGGTCTAAAATTTTAATACTCAAACCTCTTTTAACCAATTTTGATTGTAAAATATCGTAGATGTTTCTTAATTTTGTTTCGTCTTCAGTTGTAATGGTAACGCATTTGTCAGCCTCTAAAACGATATCTGATTTTGAATTTTTTAAATCAAATCTTGAAGTAATATCTCTTTTTACTTGGTCAATTGCGTTAACCAATTCTTGTTTGTCGTATTCTGAAACAATGTCGAAACTTGAATCTTTTGCCATATAGCCCTCCTTTTTCTTAATTTTATCATAAAAAAATATTTTTATCTTTTGTGGATAAAATAAAAGAAATAAAAATAACGATAAAAATGAAAAGATTACATTTCTATGTTTTCGTCATTTAAAAAACAGGCAACTTGGTGTGTTTCGTAGAAAGTTTTTAGTTCAGGTTCTTCCATTTTGCATCTATTCATACAGTATTGACAACGAGTATGGAATTTACAGCCGTCCGGTAGGTCTGTTGGAGATGGAATATCGCCTGTCAAAATTATATTTTCAGGCTTTTTGAAGCTTGGAACTGCGTTTAATAATGCTTTTGTGTATGGGTGTTGAGGAAATTTAAAAATTTGTTCTGTTGTTCCTATTTCAACTATTTTGCCCAAATACATAATAGCAATTCTGTCTGCAATATGGCGAATTACGTTCATATCGTGAGAGATAAACATTATAGTTAAATTAAATTCGTTTTTTAGTTGCATTAAAAGGTTGATAATTTGAGCTTGAATACTTACATCTAAAGCACTTACAGGTTCATCTGCGATAATAAATTCAGGTTTTAAAATTAATGCTCTTGCGATTGCAATTCTTTGTCTTTGTCCGCCTGAAAACTCGTGAGGATATAAATTCATTGCTCTTTCGTCCAAACCGACAGTTTCTAATGCACATTTTACGATATTATCTATTTCGGATTTAGACATTTCGTACAAAGCTCTTTCGTCTTCAGAATAAATGCAAAGTTCGTTGTTAACTTTTAACGGTTCTTTCAAAATGTTACCGATTTTCATTTTAGGGTTTAAACTCGAATATGGATTTTGGAAAATCATCTGCAAAGCTTGACGATAAACTTTTAATTTTTTTGATTTTAAATCTAAAACATCTACTCCGTGAAATAAGATTTTGCCCGATTTTACAGGGGTTAAACGACAAATTGCACTTGCTAAAGTCGATTTTCCGCAACCGGATTCACCTGCTATTGCAAGAATTTCGCCCTGATTTACCTCTAAAGATAAATCGTTAACAGCTTTCACTGTTTTTTCTTTGTTGAAAGCTGTTCCTTTTGTGCGGTATTCTACGTTTAAATCTTTTATTTCTAAAACTGACATACGGGTATTATAAATTAATAACTATTATTAAACAATATCTTTATAGGCTAATCGATTTCCCTACGTCCCTCAAGGGCTTTTGCAAGTGTGATTTCGTCTGCAAATTCTAAATCTGTGCCGACAGGAAGCCCAAACGCAATTCTTGAAATTTTTATGCCAAAAGGTTTAACCAATTTTGTTAGATAAAGGCTTGTCGCTTCACCCTCAACCGATGGACTTAATGCTAAAATCAATTCCTTAACATTTTCATCTGTCAATCGTTTTAAAAGTTCTTTTATTCTTATGTCTTCTGCACCGATGCCGTCTATTGGTGAGATTAAACCTTGTAAAACGTGATAAAGTCCTTTGTATTCGTTTGTTTTTTCAATCGCTATCAAGTCTTTTGTTTCTGCAACTACGCAAATGGTACTTCTGTCACGATTTGTAGATGAACATATTTCACAAGGACTTGTCGAGGATAAATTAAAGCAAACTTCACATGCAACAGTACTTTGCTTTGCTTCTACAATTGCTTTTGCAAATTTTTCCACTTCAGAATTAGGCATTTTTAATAGATAAAATGCCATTCTTTGTGCAGATTTTGGACCTACTGACGGGAATTTTTGAAATTGCTCAATTAATGTTGCAATTGATTTAGGATAAATCATTAAAATAGCCCTGGAATACTAATGCCACCTGTAATTGCACGCATTTTTGTTTCCATTTCAGAAGTAGCTTTTTCGCTAGCTTGTTTGATTGCTGTTGTGATAACATCTTCAAGCATTTCAATTGTATCGTCATCTACGCTATCAGGATTTTCCGGATTGATAGCTTGTTTTGAAATTTTTATTGATTTGAATTTGCCTTGACCGTCGCAAGTAACAACAACGCCACCTGTTTCAGCATTAAATTCTGCTTGTGCTAATTCAGCTTGAGTTTCTTGTAATTTTTTTTGAATAGATTGTGCTTTTTGCATCATTTGCATCATATTCATAGTTTCTATCTCCTTTTTTAAAGACTCCCCTATCGGTATTGTTTTATCGTACAAAATATTATACAATAAAAATATGGAAATGAAAACATATTTACAAGAAAGCTTTAAAAACGGACGCTTAATGCGTTGGACTTTTATGCCGTTAAATGTTTTTATTTCGCCTATGAAATTTTATACAAAACAAGGGCAAGACCACATTTATCAAAGTATGGTTATCAAAGCTTGTGAGGAATGGGAACGTGCAAGTATGGGCAAAGTTCAATTCAAGCTTGTTGATAATCTTTTGAGTTCTAATATAAATGTTGAGTGGCGAAGAATTGACAGAAAGGCTTTAGGACATTGTCAATTTAGTTTTGATGCGACAAACAGACTTTTTGGGGCAGAAGTTTCGATTGGTCTGTCTGACGGGGTTATTTGTCAACAATATATGGCAGAAGACGAGGTTTATCATACTATTTTGCACGAATTTGGTCACGCCTTAGGGTTGGGACATAGTCCTTATGATACGGACATTATGTATACTCCGCATAAATATGGGGTTGTAAGTCTTTCGCCAAGAGATAAAACAACTTTGCAGTGGCTATACAAATTAAATCAAGGAACAACTGTAAATGACCTTGTTGCTCAATATAAATTTGGTTCTCAATACCCAGATGAAATAATTACAAAGGTTATTATGCAGAATAATCCGAGTGAATTTGAGCAGGTTAAAAATTCTTTGGGTAACATTGAAAAGAAAGATTTGTTAACTGAACAAACTAATATTGCAGATTTAAAAAAATATAATTTACAAATACAAAATATTCAATTATCGGACAATGTGATGCGTTATTTGGGCAAAAAGAAGTAGTTCTGTTTTTGTGTAAAATTTGACTAATTTTAATTTGTAGTATAATACTAGTATTGAATAAATGAAATTTGCATAAAAATGCAAACAAAAAGGAAACTGGTACATGAGTATTCAAGAATGGTTTGATAAACGAAAAGAAGCACAAATTGAACGCCGTACATCAGAAGCAAAAGTTGAAAATATAACTTTTCCTGGGTTGTGGACAAAATGTGTTCATTGTGGAGCTCAGATAACAAATAAAGATTTAGAAGAAAATTTAATGGTATGTCCTCAATGTGATTACCATTTTAGAATAGGTGCAAGAGATAGAATTAAACAATTGTTTGATGAAAATTCTTTTGTAGAATTGTTTAGCCGAGTTTTACCGACTGACCCTTTAAATTTTACTGATACAGAATCTTATAAAAACCGTTTAAAAGAGGCGAAAGAAAAAACAAATCTTGATGATGCGGTAATCACTGGTATTGGGAAAATTAACGGTTATGAAGTTGCAACTGCAATAATGGATTTTGAATTTATGGGCGGTTCAATGGGTAGTGTCGTTGGTGAAAAAGTTACAAAGATAATGGAAGAAGCGGTTGAAAGAAATCTTCCAATGCTTGCAATAACTTCTTCCGGTGGTGCAAGAATGCAAGAAAGTGCGTTAAGTCTTATGCAAATGGCAAAAACTTCTTGTGCTTGTGCAAAAATGGACGAGGCTAAAGTTTTATATATTTGCTTGCTTACAGAACCTACATTTGGCGGTGTTACTGCAAGTTTTGGAACTTTAGGTGATATTATTATTGCTGAACAAGGTGCAAGAATAGGTTTTGCTGGTAGAAGAGTTATTGAACAAACAATTCGTCAAAAATTACCGTCAGGCTTCCAAACTGCGGAATATCTTTTAAAATACGGTCAAATTGATATTATTTCAAAAAGAAAAGACCTTAGAGAAAATTTATCGAAAATTTTTGATATGCATGGTTATACTTTGCCCGTAGAAGAATAATGAGGACGAAACATGTTTGATTTTGAAAAACCACTTGTGGATATAAAAACAAAAATTGAAGAATTAAAAAAAATTAGTGCGGAGTCAGGAATGGATTTAAGCCAAGAAATTGAAAAGTTTGAACAACAAGCTGATGAATATAAACAAGAAATTTATGCTAATTTAAAACCGTCTGAAAAGTTACAAATAGCAAGACACGCTAACAGACCAAACTTTTTAGATTATATGAATTTGATGTGTTCTGATTTTATTGAAATGCATGGTGATAGAGCAGGTACTGATGATAGAGCAATTATCGGTGGTATTGGTAAAATCGGAAACTTCAACGCAATGTTTGTCGGAACTCAAAAAGGTTCTACAACAAAAGAAAACCTTGAATGCAATTTCGGTATGCCTCAACCTCAAGGTTATAAAAAAGCAATGCGTTTATTTAATCACGCAAACAAATTTAATTTGCCAATTATAACTTTAATTGACACCCCGGGGGCTTACCCTGGAATTACTGCAGAACAAACAGGACAAGGTATTGCGATTGCTCAAAACCTTAGAGATATGGCAAAACTTGATGTACCTGTTATTGCAGTTATCACAGGTGAGGGTTGTTCAGGTGGTGCATTAGGTCTTGCTGTTGCAAATGATGTAAAAATGCTTGAATTTGCTTATTATACAGTAATTTCTCCAGAAGGTTGTGCATCAATTTTATTTAGAGATGCAACAAAAGCTGCAGATGCAGCAAATGCTTTAAAAATTACAGCGAATGACCTTTTAGAGCTTGGAATTATTGATAGTTGTGTAAAAGAACCGGTTGGCGGAGCTCATAACAACAAAGAAGAAATGGCTAAAAATCTAAAAAAAGAACTATTAACTTCTTTGAAAAAATATACAAAAATGACTCCTGATAAATTACGTTCACAAAGATATTCAAAATATCGCAAAATGGGTTGTTTCTTACATGAATAATTATTTTGAGCTGAATTTAAAAATAAATCCAAAAATGTCAGATGTAATTTCTGACATTTTGTTTGAAGTTTTTGACTGCGAGGGTGTGATTCTTGCAGAAGAAACTTACAAAGACCTTGAAATGATAAATTCAACAGAGGGAACATTAAAAGCTTTTATTCGTACGGAAACTCCAAACTGTGCGGAAATTTTAAAAGAGCAAAAAGAAATTTTACTTTCAAGAGGACTTAGAGAAGAAGAACTTGGGTCTTGGAATTTCACTATTGAAGAAAAAGAAAATCAAGATTGGTCTAAAAAATGGAAAGAAAAATGGGACGTAACTCACGTAACGGAAAAAATTTCTATTGTTCCGACTTGGATTGAATATGTTCCAAAATTAGCAGATGAGATTATTATAAATCTTGACCCAGGGTGTGCATTTGGAACAGGTACGCACCAAACAACGCAACTTTGTATGAAAGCCCTTGAAAAATATTTCAAACCAACTCAAACAATGGCAGATATTGGTATGGGTACTGGAATTCTATCAATATTGGCAAAAAAAATGGGTGCAAGTGAAGTTTACGGCTGTGATATTGATGATACAGTTATTGAAGTTGCAAGAGAAAATGCAAAATTAAATAACGAAATTTGCACGTTTGAACTTGGTTCGGCTGATAAAATTACGAAAAAATATGATTTTGTTTGTGCAAATATTTTGCACAATGTCCTTTTTGAAATTATGGGTGATTTAAAAAATATTATGAAAGACAATGCAATTATGTCTTTGAGTGGGATTTTACAAGAAAAAGCACCTGTTGTTTTAGAGGCAATTCAAAGAGAAAATCTGGAAATATTGGAAGAAATTCAACAAGATCAATGGACTTCTTTTGTCGTAAAAAAATAAACAAAAAACTAAAGAGAAATAAAAAATAGAAAATAGAAATTAGAAATTAGAATGTAAAAAGGAAGATAAAATGAAAAAAACAGCAATAATTATTCCTGCAAGATACGGCTCTAGTAGATTAGAAGGAAAGCCTCTTTTGGAAGTTAATAATAAACCGATAATTCAATGGGTTTATGAAAAAGCAAAAGAAGTTGACGGAGTTGATGAGGTTATTGTTGCAACCGATGATGAAAGAATTTTTAATGCTGTTGAAAAATTTGGCGGAAAAGTTGAAATGACATCTACCGAACATAAATGCGGTAGTGATAGAATAAAAGAAGTTGCGGATAGACACCCCGAATTTGAATATATAATTAATCTTCAAGGTGATGAGCCGATGATTAAAAAAGAAAATATTGAGGCAGTTATTGATGGTTATTGTTGCAACCGATGATGAAAGAATTTTTAATGCTGTTGAAAAATTTGGCGGAAAAGTTGAAATGACATCTACCGAACATAAATGCGGTAGTGATAGAATAAAAGAAGTTGCGGATAGACACCCCGAATTTGAATATATAATTAATCTTCAAGGTGATGAGCCGATGATTAAAAAAGAAAATATTGAGGCAGTTATTGATGGTGTAAAAAATCATCATGCTGATATTTCTACTTTAATTCGACCAATTGAGGATAAAAATGAGGTTGATAATCCAAATTTGGTGAAATGTGTAATTGATAATAATGGATTTGCTCTATATTTTTCTCGCTCAAAAATCCCGTTTGAGAGGAAAGAAAATCCGATACCGTTCTTTGGTCATATAGGAATTTATGGTTATAGACGTGATGCACTAGTGAAGATGACAACATCAGAACAAACTTCTCTAGAGATTGCAGAAAGCTTGGAACAATTGCGTGCTTTACAGATGGGAATGAAAATTAAAACTGCAATTGTAAAAGAAAAACCGGTAGGTATTGACACGATTGAAGACTATGAAGAATTTAAGAGATTAGTAAGCAATAAATAAGAATAACAAATGTTTTCAAAATTTTTTAAAACATGTGCTTGCATTTATTTTATGCTTAGATTAAGATATATTTATAAACATAAATTTATAT
>CAZKJV010000021.1:0-17043 GCA_964553175.1 uncultured Muribaculaceae bacterium
ATATATTAGAATAAAGATATTTTTTATACACATAATTAGGAGAAGAAAATGATACATCCATCGGCAATAGTCCACGAAACTGCAAAAATAGCAGAAGATGCTTATATTGGTCCAAACGTTGTTATCGGTGAAAACGTAACAATCGGTAGTGGAACAAGAGTAATTGCAAGTGCATTCATAGAATTTGCAGAAATCGGCAAAAACTGTACAATCAGTCCTTTTGCAACAATCGGTTCAGAACCTCAAGACCTTGGTTATAAAGGCGAACCTACAAAAGTTATTATCGGTGATGATGTTATCATAAAAGAAAACGTAACAATCCACAGAGGTGCAGCTTGTGGAGATTTTACAACAAGAATAGGTAACAAATGCTTACTTATGGCAGGTGTTCACGTAGCACATAACTGTGTTTTAGCAGATCAAGTAATTATGGCAAACCTTGCAACTTTAGGCGGACACTGTCACGTTGGTTTTGGTGCTTGGTTAGGCGGAATGACAGTATTCCACCAAAACGTAAGAATTGGTGAAATGGCTATCATTAGCGGTTTCTCTGCTACAAGACAAGACATTCTTCCTTACTCAAAAGGCGAAGGTAGACCACCTATTCCGAAAGGATTAAATGTTGTTGCTATGAGAAGACGTGGAGTTACAAAAGAAGACAGAATTAACACAAACAATGCATTCAAACTTCTTGTTTCTCCAGAATATAACACAACACAAGCAATCGAAAAAATCAAAGCTGAAATCCCTATGAACAGCTATATTGAAAATATGATTACTTTCATTCAAGAGTCAAAACGTGGAGTTCTTTTAAAATCTCATAAATCAGGTTTTGAAAGCCTTGATGATGAAGAATAAATTTTAATAAAAAAAAGGGCGACGCTAAAGCGTCGCCCTTTTTTTACACTTTATCAAAGTTAAATACTTTCTTCTATCGATTTAATTTCCACATCAATTTTGCTAGGAATAAATTTTTTAATTGCGTGCTCTAAATCATAAGAAGAATTTACCCAAAATACCGGTGAAGATGCGATTTTTGTTACAGAATCTTCTTCCACAAGTTTTATAATTACAGGGTCAGACCCAGGGTATTTCGCTAAAATATCTTTCATAGCAACAAGTTCTTCATAAGGAACAGCATCATTTATTGAAATCATAAACAAATTCGCATTATCAACAGGCTTAACATCATCAATGATAATATTAGGCTCTGCATCTTCTTCATTTGAACGATAACTTACTTTGCCCGTGATTATAATTTTGTTATCAGGTTCCATAAAATCTGCAAATTCGCCTAATTTTTTATGAAAACACAATGCCTCAATCTTACCTGAAAGGTCTTCTAAAGTAATTGTTTTTAAACATTTTGACGGATCTTTTTTATATGGAATTTGTCTTGCAGAAGTAACCAAACCACACACAGTAACCACTTTATCTGCAGGAAGTTCTTTAACCTCTGAAATTTTATGAGATTCCAGGAATTGCATTTTATCCATTATTGATGACAATGGGTGAGAAGATACATAAAAGCCTAAAAACTCTTTTTCAAACATTTGAAGTTCTTTATTTGAATATTCCTCATCTGAACCCGCTAAATGGAATTGAGTACCAGCAAAATCTTCGTTATCTTCTAATCCTGCAAACAAACTTGTTTGTCCTAATTCTTTTGCTTTTGCTTCTTTATTTGCTGTATTTACTATATATTCAAGATTTTCAAGTAATTGTTTACGGCTTTTTTCTATATTTGAAAAAGCACCCGCCTTGATTAAGCCTTCAAGAACACGTTTATTTGTTGCTTTAGGGTCAATTCTTTTACAGAAATCATAAATAGATGTAAATTCACCGTTTTCTTCTCTTTCTTTAATAATCATTTCAACAACAACTTCACCAACTTGTTTGATTGAAGCTAATCCAAAACGAATATCATTTCCGTCAGGTGAAAATTCTGCAAAAGATTTATTAATATCAGGCGGTAAAACTTGAATACCTTTTTTATTACATTCTTCAATATATAACTGTGTTTTTTCTTGATCACTTGAAACACTCGATAGCAAACAAGCCATATATTCAACCGTATAATGGCATTTCAAATACGCTGTTTGATACGCAACAAAAGCATAAGCTGCTGAGTGGCTTCGATTAAAGCAGTAAGAAGCAAACGCTTCAATTTTTTCAAATAAATCTACCGCATCTTTCTCTGACATACCGTGTTGAGAAGATTTCTCAATAAATACGCCTTTTTGCTTTTGCATTTCATCAACTTTTTTCTTACCCATCATACGTCTTACCATATCGGCTTGACCTAACGAGTAATCAGCAAGGATTTGGAAAACCTGCATAATTTGTTCTTGATAAACAATTGTACCGTAAGTATCTTTCAACACAGGTTCTAAAAGTGGGTGAGGATATGTAACTTGTACACGCCCGTGTTTTCTGTCTACAAATTCATCAACCATGCCTGAATTCAATGGACCAGGGCGAAATAACGCAACCAAAGCACCCATATCTTCAAATGTATCAGGTCTTAAACGTCTTACAAGGTTTTTCATGCCGGCAGATTCTAACTGGAACACGCCATCAGTATCCCCTTGCATTAACATTTCATATACAGGTTTATCGTCTAATGGAATATTATTAATATCAACATCAATGCCTTGACGTTTTTTAATTGCCGCAAGAGTTTTGTATATCGTAGTTAAGTTTCTAAGTCCTAAGAAATCCATTTTCAAAAGGCTTAAAAACTCTGTAACGGCATGTGGCGGATAACCTGTTTGAACAATACCGTCTTTAGAAGGTTGCACAGGTAAAATTTGTTCCAAAGGTTTTGGAGCAATGATAACACCTGCAGCGTGAGTACCAGTATTATTTTTAATACCTTCAATACCGATTGCAAGGTCTATAATTTTCTTTAAACTAACAGTTTTACCCTCAATCGGATCAACTACAATTTGTTCATCATTATCATATAACGTTTTTAATTCTGAGCCGTCATATTTCATTGCATCAGTTAAAGTTTTTGCCTTATCGTTTATAGATTGAGCCAATTCGATTGCAGGGTCAATTAAAGATGCAAGTCTATTACTTTCAGAAAACGGAACTTTAAACAATCTTGCAACACCTTTAAATGCAGCCTTAGCAGCATAAGTACCGAAAGTAATAATTTGACAAACCTTATCTTCGCCGTACTTTTGCGTAACATAATCAATAACCTCGCCACGACGTTCAATACAAAAGTCGATATCAATATCGGGCATCGTAAAACGTTCAGGATTCAAAAATCTTTCAAACAAAAGTTTATGTTTAATCGGATCTAAATCTGTAATTTCTAAAGCATAAGCAACAACCGAACCCGCAGCAGAACCACGTCCCGGACCTACCGGAATACCGTGAGTTTTTGCATAATGAATAAAGTCCCAAGTAATTAAAAAATATGCAGCAAACCCCATTGAATCAATTACTTCAAGTTCGTAATCCGCACGTTCTCTCAAGCTTTCTGTGACTTCACCATATCTTTTCTTCAAACCTTGAAAAACCAGATAATTCAAATAAGTTTCAGTTGTATACCCTTTTGGAACTTCATACGCAGGTAAATCTTTTGTTTTATTAATAACAACACTACATTTTTCAGCAATTTTTACAGTGTTATCAATACATTGATTAAAAGTTTCTTCATCTAACCAAGAGAAAGACTGTCTTAATTCTTCAACATTTTTCACATAAAATTCATTATTTGGAAAATGGAAACGATTTTCGTCGTTTTTATCGGAATTTGTTTGCAAACACAATAAAGTATCGTGCATATCTGCATCTTCTTTTCTTAAATAATGCGAGTCGTTTGTGATAACCATTTCAATATCTAATTCTTTTGCAATAGATATTAATTCTGGATTTGTTTTTTTCTGTTCTTCTAAACCATGGTCTTGAAGCTCAATATAATAATCTTCACCGAACAAATCTTTATATTTTTTTGCGACTTCTCTTGCTTTTTCAGGTTCATGATGTAAAAGATTTTGTAAAACTTCACCGCCTAAACACGCAGAAAGACAAATTAAACCCTCATGATGTTCTTGCAAAAGTTCCCAATTAATACGAGGGTGAACATAACGACCTTTACACCAAGCAACAGATGTTAAACGAATGATATTTTGATAACCAATTTTGTTTTTTGCAATCAAAACTAAGTGATAACAAGGATTGTTCATCTTATCACGTTCAGAAATATCACCGCTATGAACATAAAATTCACAACCTAAAAGAGGTTTTAATGTCGCATCTTTTAAGTTTACAGCTGTTTCATACAACTCCATATCACCGTACATTACACCGTGGTCAGTAATTGCAACAGCAGGGAAACCATTTTCCACAGCAAATTTGCACAATTGATTTATGCGGATTGCTCCGTCTAACAATGAATATTCAGTATGTAAGTGTAACGGTACATAAGGTCTAGTCATAATTCAAGTATATCATGCTAAAACGTCAAATTTTGGCGGTATTAAAAAATGTAAAATAAAAAATCCGACCTTTCGGTCGGATTTTTAAATTATAGTTTATAAAAACTAACCGCACAATGCAAGTAAAATACCGGCTGCAACAGCAGAACCGATTACACCTGCAACGTTTGAACCCATTGCGTGCATTAACAAGAAGTTTTGAGGATTTGACTCTAAACCAACTTTATTAACAACACGTGCTGCCATTGGAACAGCTGAAACACCTGCCGCACCAATAAGTGGGTTGATTTTGTTTTTTGAAAATACGTTCATTAATTTACCGAACAATACACCTGATGCTGTTGCAATTGAGAATGCACACAAGCCTAAGAATAAGATACCCAAAGTTTCAAGTGTTAAGAATTTATCAGCAGAAAGTTTTGAACCTACTGACAAACCTAATAAAATTGTTACGATATTAATGAATTCATTTTGCAATGTTTTTGATAAACGTTCTGTAACACCACATTGCATTACAAGGTTACCAAATGTCAACGCACCTAACAATGGAGTAGCGTCTGGTAAGAAAATTATACATAAACCCAAAACTAATAGAGGGAATATGATTTTTTCACGTTTTGAAACGTTACGCATTTGAACCATTTCAATTTTTCTTTCAGCTTCTGTTGTCAAAGCTTTCATAATTGGCGGTTGAATAATAGGAACTAACGCCATATACGAATATGCAGCAACAGCGATTGCACCTAATAAATCAGGAGCTAATCTTGAAGTTACGAAGATTGAAGTAGGGCCGTCAGCACCACCAATAATACCGATTGAAGCAGCTTCTGCTAAACCGAAATCAAATCCTGCATATTTTGCTAGTAGCAATGCACCAATCAAAGCACCAAAGATACCGAATTGAGCAGCACCACCTAACAAAGCTGTTTTTGGATTTGCTAACAATGGACCGAAGTCAGTCATCGCACCAACACCCATGAAGATAAACAATGGGAATAAACCACCATCAATACCCACACGGTAAACCGTATACAAAAATCCACCAGGTTCAGCTATCCCTGCAACAGGAATGTTTGCAAGAATACCACCAAAACCAATTGGCAACAATAATAACGGTTCATAATTCTTTTTAATTGCTAAGTATAATAACAACAAGCAAACGAAGAACATAATAATTGTACCGTACATGTGTAAGAAGTTTTCAACCCCATTAACACCTGTTAACGGTTCTTTTATCATATTTGCGTAGCCTGTAATATCATTTAAACTTTTTAAAGATTCTAATAATTGCATACTTCCGACTCCTTACCTAGTTCAAAGTAACAAGTATGTCGCCAGGCATAACAGTTGCACCGACATCTACTCTTACTGAACTTACTTTACCTGCTTTTGGAGCTTTAATTTCTGTTTCCATCTTCATTGCTTCCATCAAGATTAAAACATCGCCTTCTTCAACTTCATCTCCGTCTCTTGCAACTACTTTTAAAATCGCACCGGGAACAGGAGCTTTAACTTCTAATCCTTCACCGGTAGAAGCTGAAGCGTTTGCAACTTCTTTCATACCTTCAACAATAGAAACATCGTAAGATTTTCCGTTTACAACAGCTTTATTACCGTCAATTTTTACTGCGTAATCTTTACCGTTAACTGTAACTGTTGCACCGTTTTTGTAATTATTAGAAGAAGATGCACTTGCACCTTTATTTACTAATACTTTGCCTTTGCCTAACAAGAAGTCAATACCTTTATCAGCATTTCCATCTTTGCAAGCTGCAGCAATGAATAAGTTTTCATCAGTAACAGGCAAACCTGCAGCTTTTAATCTTTCTTCTGCTGCTTTTAAGCCTTTTTCTGGGTCTTTATCATTCAAATCAACAACTTTTTCGGTTGTAGGTTGTAAACCTGTTTTTTCTTCTGCCCATTTAACTAATTCAGGATCAGGTTCACAAGGAGTTTTTCCGAAGTAACCTAACAACATTTTTGCATAACCAGGGTTAGCTTTTTCCCAAGGTGTTTCTGTTGTTGCGTTCAAGAATGATTGTTGAGCATAGAATTGTGAAACAGGAGTTACAGATGTTGCAAAACCGCCTCTTGCAACAACTTCTTTCATGTTTTCAATTAATTTAGGGAATTTGTCTAACATACCCATATCTCTCAATTGATCAACTGTTGTTGCTGTTGCACCACCTGGAAGTGGAGCTTGAATTAACATAGGATTTACAGCCAAAGAAATTGGTGAAATTGTGTAATCTTTCATACATTCTTTGAATACTTCTTCTGTTTCCATAATCTTTTTAATATCTAAGCCTAAATCGTATTCAGTACCTCTCAACGCATGCCACATTGAAATAATGTCAGGTTGAGCAGTACCACCAGAAACAGGTTTCATAGATAAGTCGATACCATCAGCACCACCATCTAAAGCTGCTAAGTAGCAAGCTAAACCTGTACCAGCTGTTTCGTGAGAATGGAATCTGATATGAGCATCTTGACCTAAAATTTCACGAGTTCTTCTAATAGTTTCGTAAACTTTTCTTGGGTGAGAAGTACCAGAAGCATCTTTGAATGCGATTGAATCAAATGGAATACCTGCATCTAAAATGTTTCTCAATACTTTTTCATAAAATTCAGGATCATGAGCACCTTCACAACCATAAGGAAGTTCCATCATAGTGATTGTAACTTCGTGTTGTAAGCCGTGTTTTTTAATACTGTTTGCAGAATCAATTAAGTTGTTTACATCATTTAACGCATCAAAGTTTCTGATTACGTTAATACCGTGTTTTGCAAACATTTTTGCGTGTAAATCAATTACGTCTCTTGGTTGAGAATTCAAACCAACAACGTTTACACCACGTGCTAATGATTGTAATTTAATATCAGGTCCAACAGTTTCACGAACTTTGTCCATCATATCAAATGCGTTTTCGTTGCAGAAAAATATAGGAGCTTGAAATCTTGCACCACCTGCAACTTCAAAGTGTTTAATACCTGCATCAACAGCTGATTTTAAAGCAGGTAAAAAATCATCTACTAAAACTCTCGCACCTAAAACGGATTGAAAGCCATCTCTAAAAGATGTGTCCATTACTTTAATTAATTTTTTTGACATTTCCTTTTTCCTATTCTTATTTTTTTAAATTGACTATTTCATATTCATTTTTGCTACTGCAATTGCAACTGCAACATTTTCATCAGTATCTTTTTTACGAGATGAAACAGTAACAGGAGCTGCAACTTCTTCAGGCATAAATTTGTTTAAAAATTCTATAACTTTTGTTGCAAAATGCATTGAATAAACCAACAAAGTTAAGAACAAAAATACAGTACCCATGCCTACTACTGAGATAATTAAACCGTCCATTAACATTTTTTCGTGTCCTCCATACACTTATATCGTATAACAAACATAAAAATTTTAAAATACTTTTATTTGAATTTTACAAAAAAATAGTTATAATAATATCATTACTACATTTTGTGAGGACAGTATGAAATTAAAAAATATAATATTTATAGCATTCGCATTTTTAATTTGCTTTCCGCAAATTTCATCAGCGGCAATATTTAATAAAAAAGAAGATGTTTCTCAACAACAGCCTTTAGCAACTTATCCGCCCAAATATGACGAAATCTATCTTGAACAACTAAAAAAAGAATACAAAAAAATTAGTAGTGATGAAGTTATACTTGTTGCTCTTGATATGATGAAAAACACTAATGCAGATTTTTCAAGAAGAGCCATTATGGGTTATAATTTAACAGAAAAGCCTATAAAAATCCAATTTAAAGACCTTGGAGAAATCAAAGAAGATTATAAAAATTTTGACGCTCTAGGTTGGAAAAAGAAAAACATTTTATATATTTATATCAATCCAAGACACGCAGATGCACCACCTGCCGCATTAGCCGCATTATTAGCACACGAAGCTCTACATCAAGACGAATTTAATTCACTTGCGGAAGAAACCTACGCTTGGACAATGGAAGCTGCGGTTTGGACTGAAATGTTAGAAATTTATCCGGAACAAAACGACAAACAACACCCGCTTTTACAAAGAGAAAACACCTTGAAACAACTTTTCAAAAAAGGGGGTTACACTAACAAATATATTAAAAAAACGGTATACGCAAACAAAGGTTATCAAAATTTACCACAAACATCTCCGGGGTTTGAAAGATTGTAAAATTGTTTATCTGATTAACTATTGATAAAATTTAACCCTTGATGTTAAATAAATTTATGAACAAAAAACATTTCATAATAGCTTTTATATTGATTGCGGTATTATTATTTTTTAATACGTTATTACACGATATTTACGTAAAATTGATATCCACACCAAATAACGTACAAACTGTTGTTAATACCGAACAGATTTCCGCACAAAAATTATTTGATAAATCTTGGAAGACAATAAAAAAACACTATTATAACAAAGATATGAACGAGCAAGACTGGTATCGTTGGAAAGCTCATTATCAAGGCAAAATAAAAACAGAAGACGATGCCTATGTTGCAATAAACACAATGCTTGCAAGTTTAAATGACCCATATTCAAAATTTCTTTCAAAAAAAGAATTTTCAGAATTAAACACTTCTATCGACTCTAAAATTACAGGTATTGGCGTAAATATCTTGTCAAATGCGGGTAAAATAATAATTTTAAATGTAATTGAGGGAACTCCTGCAAGTTCATCAGGTGTAAAATCAGGCGATATTATCTTTTCAGTTAATAAAAAAGAAGTTAGCGGAATGACAGTTTCTGACGTTGCAGGACTAGTTAGAGGCCCTGAAAACAGTACAGTTGAACTCACTTTACTTAGAAACGACAAAAAAATAACTAAAACAATAAAAAGAAAAGAAATAAAAATAAAAACCGTTAAAAGTAACATTGACAAAAACATTGGTTACATTCAAATACTAAGTTTTATCGGTTCCACAACATCAAATGAATTTATTGAAGCTTTGGAAAAAACAGAAAAAACCGATGGTTTAATCCTTGATTTGAGAGGAAACCCCGGTGGATTATTACCAAATGCAATTTTTATAGCAAACTTGTTTATTTCAAAAGGTAAAATCGTTAGTATTGTTGGAAGAAACGGACTTAAACAAGATTTTACAGCACAAGAAACAAATTACAACATAAAAAAACCGCTTGTTGTCTTGATAGACCACTCCAGTGCAAGTGCCAGTGAAATATTGTCAGGTGCACTAAAAGATTACAAAAAAGCAAAACTGGTAGGAACAACAACATACGGAAAAGGTATGGTTCAACAAGTTATTCCAATGCCAAACGAAACAGGCTTAAACCTTACAATTGCTAAATACTTAACACCAAACGGCACAGACATCAATAAAAAAGGTATAACTCCTGACATAAATGTTGAATTAACTTTTGATGATCTTAAGAAAAACAACGATACTCAACTTGATATGGCTAAAAAAATTATGACAGGAATGCTTGAAAAAGAATCCAACTAAGAAGCAAGTTTTATCAAGCTTTCAATTGTTTCATCGTAAACAATATTATCTTCTGTGCTTTGGCATAAAAAGTCATTGATTGCGTCCATTTTTTGAATAGCCTCGTCGCACAAAGGATTAGAACCTTTTACATAAGCCCCGATATTAATCAAATCTTCGTTTTTCTTATACACAGCAAGCCAATTTTTAACTTTTGCGGCAGCAGATTTATGTTCTTTCGTTACGACATCACCCATAACCCTACTTATTGATTGCAAAACATCAACCGCAGGATAGTGATTTCTATGTGCTAAATCTCTTGATAGCATAATGTGACCGTCTAAAATACTTCTTGCCGTATCTGATATCGGCTCGTTAAAGTCATCACCTTCTACCAAAACGGTATACAATGCCGTAATTGAACCTTTATCATTACAACCGGCACGCTCCATTAATTGTGGCATAATTGCAAAAACACTCGGCGTATAACCTTTCATTGCAGGCGGTTCTCCCGCACTCAATCCTACAACACGTTGAGCCATTGCAATACGTGTAACCGAATCAAGCATAAATAATACGTCTTTTCCTTTATCTCTAAAGTACTCTGCAATTGAAGTTGCAACAAAAGCAGCTTTAATTTTAACCAAGTCAGGTTGTTCTGATGTTGCAGCAACAACAACAGTACGTTTCATACCCTCAGGTCCCATATTTTTTTCAATAAATTCACGAACCTCACGACCACGTTCCCCAATCAAGGCAATAACGTTAATATCAGCATTTGTATTTTTTGCCATCATTGAAAGTGTCGTACTTTTCCCAACACCTGAACCTGCGAAAATACCAAGTCTTTGACCTCTACCAACCGTTATAAATCCGTCAATTGATTTTATTCCCAAAGAAAGTGGGGTATCAATTCTAGCACGTTTTAGCGGATTAATAGGTTTTGCATAAGTTGAAACATAAGATTCCGCATTAATTTCGCCCAAATTATCAATAGGATTTCCCAACCCATCTAAAACTCTGCCAAGAAGATTATTACCTACTTTTAACTTCATTGGTTCGCCCGTGTTTAAAACAATCGCCCCCGGTTGAATTCCTTCCATTGTACCTAAAGGCATTAGCAAAATTCTACCTTCTCTAAAGCCAACAACTTCCGCCCAAACTGGTTTGTCATTTGCTTTTTTATAAATATGACACAAATCACCGATACTTGATTGAGGTCCATCAGCTTCAATAATCAAGCCTTTTATCTCAATAACTTTACCGATTTCTTTTATCGTAGAAGTTTCATTTACAACATCTAAAAATTTTTCTCTATTGAATGTCATCGTCATTTTGCGACACCTCAACAATCAAATCTTCTTGCGAAATTTCTTCTTGCTCTGCTGAATAATGTGTAGACATAAATTTATCGGCAATTTGGTCAATTTGAATTTTTAATCTGTTATCAACTCTTGATAACAACGATTCAACAATTGTTCCGTCAGCAGAAACATTTTCATCTTCGATAACTTTTATATTTTGTAATTTAGGAATAGCCTCTTTTAATTCATCTGAAATTGAATAAATTTTTTCCGCTAATTCAGGGTTTATCGTAATTGTAATAGTTTCTTTATCTTTTAAACGATTTATGGATTCAATTGTCATATTTTTTAAAACATCAATATCATTTTCTAATGTTTTTTGACAAACTTTTCTTGCAATTGCAATAACAAGCTCTACAATATCTAATTGTGCAGATTTTATAATATTATGTTTTAAATCAAACTGACTTTGAGTAAAGGTTTCCAATGCCATGAATTTTTCTTGCAAAGAATTTGTTCCGTCCTCGTACCCTTGCTTATTTCCAGCGTCATAGCCTTCTTTTCGAGCATTTTCACGAATTGCGTCAGCTTCTGATTTTGCTTGATTATTTGCATCTTCAACAAGCTTTTGAGCCTCTTGTTGAGCCTCTGTAATTATTTGTTTTGCCTCATCAACAAGCTCTTTTGCTTTTGCAACACCCTCTTGAATAAGTCTGTCTTTTTCTTTTTGAGCAGCCTCAATCATACGTTTTAACTTGATTTCTTCTTCCTTATAAGGATTTTCTATCGGTAAAACGTAGCTAGAACCAATTTGAACATTGTTACCCTTAATTCTACTCAATGAATTCGTCCTCACCTTCATCACGTTCTAGAACGATTTCACCAGCAGCTTCAAGAGCTTTAATAGTTACACAAATTTGAGATTGAACTTCTTGAACGTCCTTAGCACGAACAGGTCCAAGGTATTCCATATCATCACGCAACATTTGTTGAGCACGTTCAGACATATTCGCAAAGATTTTTTCACGAACTTCTTCTTTTGTACCTTTAAGAGCAAGAGCAAGGTCTTTTGTATTAACTTCACGCAAGATACGTTGAATAGTTCTGTTGTCGAGTTGAAGAATATCTTCAAATACGAACATCAATTCACGAACTTCATCGGCAAGTTCAGGATTTTCAATTTCTAACAACTCAAGAACATTTCTTTCTGTTTGCCTGTCTGTTCTGTTCAAGATATTTGCTAAAGTATCGATACCACCGGCTTGAGAGAAGTCTTGAACCATAACTGATGAGAACTTACTTTCAACAATTTTTTCAATGTGAGAAAGAATTTCCGGATTTGTGGTATCCATTTCGGCAATTTTTATTGCAACTTGAGCTTGAACTTCAGGCGGTAAATTGTTCATTACCCTTGCTGATTGAATTGGTAATAAATATGCCAAAATCAACGCAATCAATTGTGGGTTTTCATTTTGGAAAGAAGTTGCCAATTGAACAGGATCAGCCTCATTCAAGAATTGGAATGGGTTTGCATTCATCAAAGCTTCCAATCTTGTCATAATTCTTTTTGCTTGTTCTGGACCATATGTCATTTCCAAAACTTGTCTTGCATAATCTTTACCACCTTTTGCAAGATAACTGTTTGCTTGGAACAATCCTCTAAATTCATCTAAAATTCCTACCAATGATTCAACGGGAACTTTGTTTAAACTTGCGATTTCCAATGCAATTTTTTCTAACAAATCATTATCTGTTATGTTTTTTAAAACTTCAGATGCAGTCGCAGGCCCCATTAAAATTAATAAAGCCGCAACCTTTTGTATTGAATTCATCGCTAATAATTGATGCGTAATTGTTGGTGCATTTTCCATAAATTATTCCTTTATAAAAGATACCAATAAGCGTGCAGCCTCAGCTGGATCAGCCATAATGGTGTCATTCAATTCCATACGTGCTCTTTCAAGTTCAGGGTCAATATTTGCCTCAATACCTTTAAACGGTTCTGCAAGTAATGCCTCTGGTAACTCGTCATTCATTTGAGGTAATTGAGGTTCAAATACATTTTGGATTTCAGGAGTTTCAATAACTCTACCCATTTTACCCATTAATCCTCTGATTATAAACATTGCTACAAGACCTAAAATCAAAACTACAAGCAATGGACCTAAATCTTTTGTCAAATAATCCACTGTTGATTTTGTTTTAATTTCTTTTTCAAGAGCTTCTTGTTTAGCTTTTTCTTCGGCTAAAGATTCAAACTGCAAGCTTGAAACAGTGATAACGTCACCACGTTCGTAATTTGCACCCGATGCAGATAATACCAAATTTTGAATTTCTTCTTTTTCACTGTCGGTTAAAATCTTATTTACAGCAACAGCGATTGTCATACGTTTTATCGTGCCTGGGGCATAAACAACTTGTTTAATCTCTTTTGATACACTATAATTAACCGAATTACGTTCTTTTGCATAATTCAAATTACGTGCATTTACATTTGCATTTACAGGTGCTTGGTTTGGATTTTCGTAAGTTTCAACTTCTGATTGCGAAGTTGTCATTACACCTTTATAACCATTTTCACCGTCGCCAACCGGAACATAAGTTTCAATCGTTGCTTTTGTTGAATTGAAATCAATATCAGCATTTACTTGAACAGAAACATTTCCTTTTCCGACGATTTTTTCCAAAACTTGAGAAACTTTTTCCGCAGTTTGTTTTTCTGCATTTGATTTAAAAGTTTCCATATCATTTGAATTTTTACCTGTTTCATCAGATAAACTCGCACCGTTTTGGTCTGTTATAAAAACTCTATCCGGAGTCATACGAGGTACAGCATAAGCAACCAAGTTTTTAATTGCTTTTACTTGATAAGCTTTTAATCTATACCCTTCTTCCAATATCAACATTACAGATGCTGACGGAGCTTCGTCTTTATCTTCAAAAATTGAACGTTCCGGATCTGCAAGTTGAACTCTGCAACTTTTAATTCCGTTCATTTTTTCAATAGAACGGACAATTTCACCTTGGAAAATTCTTTGTTTTGTTAATTTATTTTTAAAATCGGTTGAACCTAATTGCATATTATCAAGCAATTCAAACCCTGGAGCAGGATTTTCAATCAAATCATTTTCTGCAACAAAAATTCTTAAATTATCCTTGTCTTTTGACGGAACTAAAATTGCTTTTTTGTCTTCTGATACTTTATACGCTTGTCCGCTTTTTTTGAAAGATTCTACGATATTTGCGACATCTGTTTGAGGCAAATCGCTGTACAACACAGACCATTCCGGCTCAAAAGACTTTACAAGAAAATATGTTGCAATAATTACAGTAACAATCGTTAAAGAAAGAAGACCGAACTTTTGAGGAAGCTCAAGCCCGTCCCATAACTTCTTTATATCCTCTAAAAAAGGTTTTAAACTATTATTTTCCATTATATATTGATACCCCAAATTACACGTTATCAACAATATAATAACTATATTAGTTATAAAATTCAAAAATGTTAAGCAACTGTTACGTTACAAAGCATTTTACAGATTTTTTGCAAAATAAAAAGTCTTACACATGTGCAAGACTTGAAAAAAATATACATTTACCCCACACCATTAATAACATAAAACTTTTTTTAAGTCAAACAGCAAAAAACAAAAGAATAAAACTTTGTAACGAATTTGTTACAAAGTAGCAATAAAAATAATTCACCGTTTTGTATGATATTGTAATCCGTTTTCATATTATAATAAAAATTGTATAAGTAAGTAGTGAGGTGCAAAATGTCAATTGATGACGCATTAGTTATGATTTTAGCAGGTGGCGAAGGTAAAAGATTACACCCTTTAACAAAAGACCGTGCAAAACCTGCAGTTCCATTCGGAGGAAGATACCGTATTATCGACTTTGTTTTGAACAACTTTATTAACTCAGGTTTTTACAAAATAAAAGTTTTAACACAATACAAATCAGACTCTTTAAACCAACATATTTCTCGTGGTTACGCATTATCTCCATTTTTAGACCAATATGTTGATTTAGTTCCGGCACAAATGAGAACCGGCGGAGATTGGTATAGAGGAACAGCAGACGCTGTATTCCAAAACGTTTTACACATTGTAGATTCAGACCCAACATACGTTTGCGTATTCGGTGGCGACCACATTTACAAAATGGACGTTTCACAAATGCTTGCATACCACAAGCAAAAACAAGCAGACTTAACTATTGCGGCTATCCCTATTCCAATTGAAGAAGCTTCTGAATTCGGTATTATGGAAGTTGACGAAAACTGGAAATTAACAAACTTTGTTGAAAAACCAAAAACAAAGCCTAAATCACTTCCTGGAAATCCAAATATGTGTTTAGCATCAATGGGTAACTACATTTTCGGAAAAGATATATTATTAGATGCATTATACAGAGATAACAAAATAGAAGACTCTAGCCACGACTTTGGTAAAAACGTTATTCCAATGTTGTTAAACGAAGGCAAACCTGTTTATGTATACAACTTCAAAGAAAACACATTCCCTGGAATGTCAGATGCTGAAAGAGGTTACTGGAAAGACGTTGGAAACGTTGATGCATATTGGCAAGCAAACATGGACTTATTAGATTCTTGCCCAGAATTAAATTTATATGCAAAAGAATGGCCTTTAAGAACTTTCAACTATAACTATCCGCCTGCAAAATTCATTTGGCAAGAAGGCGACAGAGTTGGTATGGCAACTAACTCAATGGTTTCTGAAGGTTGTATCATTTCAGGTGGTGGATTATCAAGATGCGTACTTTCACCAAAAGTAAGAATTAACTCTTATTCATCAGTTACAGAAAGTATCTTAATGGAAAACGTAAACATTGGACGTCACTGCGAAATCAGACGTGCAATCATTGATAAAAACGTTCAAGTTCCGCCATATACAAAAATCGGCTTTGACCGTGAAATCGATAAACAAAAAGGTTTTTACATTTCACCAAACGGAATTACAGTAGTTCCAAAAGGTTGCATTTTGTAATAAAAAAAACTATAAAAAAAAACTCCTTTGTGATAAAATTTTCGCAAAGGAGTTTTTTATGAACAAGAAAACAAAAATTATAATCATTTCAAGTATAATAACATTCGTTGTTGTAGCAATAATAACAGTTTTAACAGTAAATCACGTAGACCAAGAAAAAGCTAACTACTTTTTTGAAAATCAAGTAGCAAAAAACGTACTTGCGGCAGATAACTTAGGTGATGAAAAACCTGTATTAATATTCTTTTATGCACCAATTTGCAAAAGTTGTCATCAATTTATGCCAATTTACAAACAAATAACAAAAGATTATCAAAAAGATTACAACTTTGCGATGCTTAATACTCAAGACCCAGCAACATATCCGCTTACAGTGGGAAATGTCTATACTATACCATCATTATTCATTTTTGACCCAAAAATCGGAAATAAAATTTGCATAAATATTCAAGCTATCAGAACTTATGGTGAATTAAGGGGCGAACTTGATAGATATACTCGTATTCGTTCTGCAATTGATATAGAAAAAGCAGAAAAAATCCACCATGAGTTTGTTGCATCTATTGAAAAAAAGATGAAAGCAAAACAAAAGAAAAATAAATAGAATAGGTAAAAAAAAAGGTGAAACTTTTTGTTCCACCACGTCTATTATTTAATAAAAAACTACACATTTCCCTATTCGGGTTCCTTACCTATCATTCTAAATAAATCTTTTTGAAATTTCTCCTATTTTCGAAATTTTAATACAACTTTAAGCACGTAAAATTAAAAACTTAATTTTAAAACTTACATGTATATTAAGTAATTTT
>CAZKJV010000022.1:0-16651 GCA_964553175.1 uncultured Muribaculaceae bacterium
CCTTTTAAATACTGGAATAATCTACGCAGACACCTTGCAAGGTCACGCAGAAAAAGTTGACCAAAAACAAGCTGAGCAATCAGAACTTTTTACGGGACGTGTTGAAGTTTTAGACCAAAAAGACGTAATAAAAATGACCGTATCACAAGTTATCGACGGTAATTTTTCAGTAGAGGGCGACGAATTTTTTGCAGAAGTTGTAAGTGATGTTTCCGGAGATAGCGGTGTTATTTTACCAAAAGGAACAATAGCCCACGGTGTAATTAAAGAACATTCTGAGGCAAGAAGATTAGGTAGAAACGGTTATATTTCATTGGATTTTGACTATTTAGTAACACCTGACGGTAGAGAAATTCCGATTGAGGGAAAAATGTCAACAAGAATGCACCCAATTGTTGAAACAGGGAAAATCGTAGCAACAGATGTCGGCTACACAGCAGCAGGCGGAGTTGTAGGCGGATTTATGGCATTGAACTTATTAGGTCTTGAAGCCGCAATTGCCTCAAATGGTTATACTGTTTTAGGTGGTGCTGCAATTGGCGGAACAATTGGACTTGGTATGTCTTTATGGAGAAAAGGAAAAGACGTTTTAATCTCTCCTGGGGACGAAATCCGTGTAAAAATCAATACAAAAGTTCCACTTCCAGTGTATAAAGACACAGCCTTAAAACAACACGAATTAAACTACCCAGGGTTAACGATTAGAATTACAAACATCGTTCACGAAAAAGACCCGTTTGGCGAACCAAATACAATAACTTTAACATTATCAATTTCAAACATGACGAAATTGACACTTTCCGGAATGGATTTAGCACTTGTAAACGACTATAACGGGGTATTTCACCCATCAATATTCGGTGATACAAATTTAATGTTTAAACAAATAAAACCTGGAGAAAGAATTGCAGGAAGAATTTCATTCACTGTTGATAATATTAACCGTAGTTTTTGGCTAACTTTTTGCGACAGAAGAACGAAAAAAACTCTTACAAAAATATCTTTAGATAACGCATACAAAAAAGTTCCCGAAAAAGTTAAAAAGAAAAACGACAAACTAAGAAAGAAACCGAATTACTATAAACAACCGGATCCGTTTGAAGTATAATCTTGTTAACCAAACACGTTATACATTTTTAGTATCACGTTTTAACAATGCTTCTGCATCAACTTCTTGTTGCATAGAAAGAGCTGTAGGAATTTGAGTTTTTTGTGGAATAGCATCATTTTGACAAATGTAACTATCATTTAAAGGTTTTTTAGGTTCAACCAAATCGTTACCGGCAATTTGTGGTGCAACTTGTTCAACAGGTTCATCTGATGCAAAGAATCTGTTGTAAACGCTTTGAACTTTATTAACAGTACAATAGAAGTTATCTTCTTTGTTAGCGTAAGCATTATCATTTACTTTATGATGTGCAGAGCTTCCTGCAGTTACAGCACCTGCTAAATCAAACAATGCATTTGTAGTATCACCTTTAGCATAATCAATACCTGCTGCAGTAGTTGAAGACAATGATGCAAATACTGAATTACCAACTTCTGCATATTTGTTAACTTTTCCTGAAGTAAAGTCGCCAACTGCACCGGAACCAAATGAAGCAGCTGAGAACGCATCAACAAAACCTTCTGCATATTCACCTTTTACAAAGTGTTTTGCTGAATTCATACCGTCTTTTGTGGCACTTGCAATATCATAAACTTTTTGAGAAACAGCTTTGCTACCAATATTAGCTGTTTTTGTAAATGCAGCAGCAGTAGCAACAGTAGATGTTGCCGAACCAATTGCACCAACAATATCACCTTTAGCAATATTTGTACCGGTTAAAACAGCATTACCTGCAACTTTTAAACCTTTACCAGTTACAGTTAAACCTTTACCGACAGTTTGTGTTCCATTACCGGCTGTAACAAGCGTACCGCCAATACCTGTAATTGTTCCACCTGTCGCAGTTGTAACGCCACCACCGGCAGTTGTCGTACCACCCGCACCAACAATCGGAACACCAATTCCAAATAAAGCACATAGAGGAGCACCTAAAGCCGTAACACCAGCACCGATTGAAGTAACAGCAATACCTGTTGCAGATGTTGCAGCACCTGCTGTTGCAGTTAATGTTCCTGCTGTTGTTAGAGCAACACCTGTTGCACTCAATACAGAACCTGAAACATCTAAAACGTTTCCAACTTGAATACCATCTTTTGCATAACTTTCAATTGTTGCTATTGTTGAATTATCTTGTTCACTTTCTGATTTTACACCTTGAGCAGCTTGATTTTCATTTTGAGCTTTTGCATCAGCTTCTTGAACTTTTGCATCAGCAGAAGTTTTTTCAGCTTGAGCTTGTCCCTCTAATTGACTAATTTCACTTTCATTTGCAGACATTGCATCAACATTTGCATCAAATTTTGAATTATTTGGTGATTCTGCTACTTTTGCATTTGGATCAACAGGATTTTTTTGTGCTTCTTCTTCAACCTCTGTTGCTGTTGATAAAGAATATGCACTTTTTACGCCAGAACCTGTACCGTCAAAAGAGGCATCTACATCCGATTGTAAACCGTCCATTAACGCTTGATTTTCTGCTGATAACTGATTATTTTGATTAATTAAATCTTGAATTCTTGAATTTGTTGATTCCAAAGAAGCTTGTTGAGATTGAAAACCTGCTTCGACTTGTGCTTGACCAGATGTCAAACTTGCTTGAGATTGCGACATTTTTGAAGAATTTTGTTTTGCAGCAGTCCCAATTGAATTTGCATCATTTCTTTTTTCACTGACAGAACCTTCATTAACAGAACCATCTTTTTTTGAATTTCCGTCAGCTGTTTGTTGGTCAGCTTCTGCTTTTTTGGAATTTGCATCATCTGATTTTTTATTTGCATTTTCTATATCAGAATTTGCCTTTTTAACTTCTTTTTGAGCGTTTGAGATTTCACTTTGAGCAGCAAAAATAGAATTTTCGTCAGACTCACTTAAAACGCCTATGCCTAACACAGAAGCGTCATCAATGATTTTTTTCGCATTGATATTTTGTGGTATCTGTAATCCCATGACACGACCCTCACTATCTCAATCATTTACATGTTTTATGACGGCAATCAATTTAAAAACTTTAGACACCTAAGAAAATATGTTTACATTTCGTTACACATCAAACTTGCGTGCCGTCTTATTTTACAGAATTTCTTATACAAAATTTCAACCAAATACTACACAAATAGTTCTTTTGTTTTTTCTCTAATTTCTTTATCGATTGCAAAAATTTCCTCAATACTTGGATTTTTTACAACCTCGTGTTTTCTATAAATTTTTTCAACTGTTGTATAAATATCATAAAGAGCAATTTTACCGTCTAAAAACGCATAAACAGCTTCTTCATTTGCCGCATTCATACAAGTTGTAGCACTTCCGCCAGTTCTACCCGCTTCATAGGCCAATGCAGGACAAGGGAATTTTTCAAAATCAGGTTGCATAAATTCAAATTTTTGAGCATCAGCAAAACTAAAACTACGAGATTTAATACCTTGAGGTCTTTCAGGGTAACAAATTGCATACTGAATAGGCAAATGCATGCTCGGAACACCAATTTGAGCTAAGATGCTACCATCATTAAACTCAACAGCTGAATGCACATAACTTTGAGGGTGAATAACAACGTTAATGTTATCATAATCCATATCAAACAAATGATGAGCCTCAATAACCTCTAAACCTTTATTCATTAAAGTTGCACTATCAACAGTAATTTTTTTACCCATATTCCAACGAGGGTGAGCAAGTGCTTGTTGTACAGTAGCTTTTTTAATTTCCTCAATAGATTTTGTCAAAAAAGGTCCGCCAGATGCAGTTATAATCAATCGGTCAACCAATTTGTCATTACCGTCAATACATTGAAAAATTGCTGAATGTTCGCTATCAACAGGCAAAATTTTAACATTAGCTTCTTTTGCCTTTTGCATAACGATATCACCTGCCATAACAAGTGTTTCTTTGTTTGCAAGAGCAATATCAATACCATTTTCAATTGCTGATAATGTAGGTTTTAAACCAATTTTTCCGGAAACAGCAACAAGAATAATATCATTTTCTTTGTTTGAACAAATTTCTTGCAATCCGTCATCACCATATAAAACTTTTGCACCGCAAGGGTTTAAATCTTCATTTTTTTCACCCAAACAAACATATTTTGGTCTAAATTTTTCAACTTGTTTATTCAAAAGTTGAACATTTGAACCACCAGCAAGGGCAATTATTTCAAACTTATCTTGAAGTTTCTCGATAACTTCTAACGATTGAGTTCCGATAGAACCCGTAGAACCTATAATACTAATTTTCTTTTTCATAACAAGATAATTATATATCAAAAAGATTTACAAAAAACAATGATTATGTATAATTAGGTTACAATGAAAAGAATTCTAACAACAATACTGTTAATATTTATGGGATTAATCGTTACCGGTTGCGGTAAAAAACAACCGCCAATGGATTTGTACGATAACATTCAGCAACGAGGAAAAATCGTTGTCGGTATTCAAGAAAACGTTATCCCTTTCAGCTACAAAAATTCTGATGGTCAATACCAAGGATTTGAAGTTGATATTGCAAAACACCTTGCAAAAGCGTTGTTAAGAGATGAAAACGCAGTTGAATTTATTCCTGTTGATACATCAAATAGAATTTCAATACTAAACTCCGGAAGAGCTGATATGATTATTGCAACAATGACCATAACAAGCTCCAGAAAAAATATTTTAGATTTCACAGACCCTTATTATTTTGCAGGTCAAACCGTAATGGTCCATAGAAATTCTTCAATAAAATCACTTTCAGACCTAAACGGTAAAAGAGTTGGCGTAGCCTTTGGTACAACTTCTTTTGACGGAATAAAAGCTATCGCTCCGGGGGCAATAATAAGCGGATATAAAAACGATAAAATCGCAATTACCGCATTAAAAAATAACGAAATTGATGCATACGCAAACGATGACACTGTTTTGTTAGGATATACCTTAAACGACGTTTCCGTAAAAATGTTGCAACAAAGATACACACAAGAACCTTACGGCATAGCATTTCGAAAAGGAAACGAAAGCAAACGAGTTTTGGAAACAGCAAACGATGTTATTAATTTAATGAAAACTAACGGAACGCTAAACCAATTAAAAGCAAAATGGATAAAAAAACAACAATAACTTTAAAAAACGAGGAATAAAAAACCTCGTTTTTTTGCGTTACAGAGTGTAATAAGGTATTGTTTTAAAATCGTTTTTAAAATAAAATTAATATAGACCGAAGATTTTAACGCAAACACTTGCAAAACCTTATTCGGCTTGTAAATATGAGGATAAAGTATGATTATAGAAACTAAAAATCTTGTCAAAATATATGGAGATAGAAGTGTAGTAAACGACGTTTCATTTGAAATCAACAAAGGTGAAGTTGTTTGCTTGCTTGGTCCAAACGGTGCAGGTAAAACAACTACATTTTATATGGTTGTAGGACTTATCAAACCTAACAAAGGTCAAGTTCTTTTAAACGGCGAAGATATTTCAGCTTGGCCGATGAATTTACGTGCAAAAGCAGGTATCGGCTATCTTCCACAAGAAGCTTCAATTTTCAGAAAACTTACGGTTGATGAAAACATTAAACTTGTATTAGAAATGAATGACAAATTGACTGTAAACGAAAAGAAACAAAAATTGGAAGAACTATTGGACGAATTTGGCGTAACAAAATTACGTAGTGCACCTGCAATTGCTCTTTCCGGTGGTGAAAGACGTAGGGTAGAACTTGCAAGAGCGTTAGCTGCAAGCCCTGATTTCATTTTACTTGACGAACCTTTTGCAGGTATTGACCCGATTGCAATCGGCGAAATCAAAGACAATATTAAAAAGATTTCAGAAGATAAAGGTTTAGGTGTACTTATCACAGACCACAACCCAAAAGCGACTTTGTCAATCACAGACAGAGCTTATGTAATCTTTGACGGAAAAATCAAAATTCAAGGACGAAGCGAAGATGTTGCAGTTGACCCTGTGGCAAAAGAATTCTATCTTGGAAAGGATTTCAAATTATAATGAAATTAGAGTTCAAGCCAACGATATACGATAAATATATTTTCAAACAAGTAACTTTCGCTACGATTGGTGCGATATTACTGTTTACTATCGTTTGGATTGCCCCAGAAATGTTGCTTAACACGATAAAAGAAACACTTGCAGGCGAACACTCTCTAAAAGAAGCTATCCTTATATTAATTCTAGAATTACCAAAAATTTTAGGAAAAGCTTTCCCTGTTGGCTTGCTTTTAGGAACTCTTTTTACTTTTGATAAATTAAGCAAAGACAGTGAATTAACCATTTTTAGAGCGATTGGCATGTCTTTTGGAAGAATATTAGTGCCTATTATCGTTTTAAGTCTTATTGTTACAGGCTTATGCTTTGTTACAGGGGATAAATTAACTCCTATTGCAGAACAGAAAAAGAAAGAAATTTACGGACATACTGGGCAAAATATTCAATATATGTACACCCAAAAAGACGAGAAAAATCAGCCAACATTAGCGATAGTTGTTTCAAATTACAAAAATGCGAAGCTTAAAAATGTTATCGTAATGGATTTTTCTAAAAAGATTTTTGACGACGTACACGGATTAACCAGTATTTATGTAGCAGAAAAAGGGACTGCTTTTGACGATAGATGGGAACTGTACGATGTTACAGAATACAAAATTTCACACGACGGAGTTTTTGTAAACATTGAAGAAAAAGATATGGTTAAAATTTTAGAGAACGAAACCGCATCTGACTTAAAAATGTTAATAACTTACTCTGTAAAAAAAGAACGTGAAATCACGAATTCAAACCTTGCAAAATACATAAAATTATTAAAACGTGAAAATCTTGACGAAGAATATCACTATATGTTAAACAAATACTTCCAAAGATTTTTCCACCCATTTGTGTGTGTTTTACTTGCAATTATGGGTTGCTTGCTAGGGTTTAGCAAACCTCGTGAACAAAGACTTATCGGGTTTACAATTGCAATCGGAACTATTTTTGTTTATTACATAACATTGCCATTCTTTGATTTACTTGCCGAAAAAGGGATTTTACACCCGCTTATAACGGCAATAACTCCGCCATTAGCATTTTTAGGGGCAATTTTTGCATTTTATAAAAGTAAGGATTTATAGTATGAAAAAAATTATTGCATTATTTTTAGTTTTGTTATGCACAGGTAGTGCTATTGCAAAATCTATTGATGTTGAAGAAACTAACGGAATTTATCATATAATTTTGAGCGGAAACTCAATGAAACGCAAAATCCAATTTGTTTCAACTTATGGACTAAAAACAAACAAAGAAATGCATGACGAAACCGGCTCAAGATTAACGATAAATACAGGATTTTTTGACCCTAGAAATCAAAAAACAATTTCATACATTGTAAATAAAGGGGTTACAATTGAAGACCCTTACACAAATGAAGACTTAATTACAAACCCTATTTTAAGACAACATTTGCAAAAAATCGTAAACCGCTCAGAATTTAGAATTACAAAATGCGAAAACAAATTAAAATACTCAATCGTTCCGCATAACGCACCTGTTGAATTTGGTTGCAACGTTGTAACTTCAGCACAAGGCGGGCCTCAGTTATTACCTGAAATAAGACTTGAGGAAGAATTTTTCATACTTAAAAACGAAGAAGGTAACATAATCCGCCAATCAGCATCAGTATTGGATAAAACACCAAGAACAATTATCGGAATAAAAGATGACGACGTACATATTTTGATTATCACAAACGATAACCCAAAAACAATATTTGAAGCACGAGATTTGTGCAAAGCACTTGGACTACATTCTGCAATGGCATTTGATGGTGGAAGTTCAACTTCACTTGACTACAAAAAAATCCACGTAACTTCAACTCAACGTTTTCAAGATACAGGTAGACGCTTAAAATCGTTTATGATTGTAAAATAATAACCCACTTATAAAAGATTTAACGTGATTTGATTGGGTGATTAACTCCATACCCAAACAATGCAAAATCATACTTTACTGGGTCAATCGGGTCAAATTTCTTTAAATTTTCGGTTAGTTCCATTACGGCCTTAATATCATTTGAACTGCGACACAAAAGCCCCAACTCTCTTGAGATTCTTGCAACGTGAGTATCCAGTGGCATAAGTAGTTTTGATGTTGGAATAAACTCCCATAGCCCCAAATCAACAGGCGGTTTTCTAACCTGCCAACGTAAAAACATATTCAATCTTTTTAACGCTCCGCCGTTTTTAGGATTTGGAACTAAATGACAATAGCCCATTGATAACGGCATTTCATCATAAAAATAATCACAAACTTTTTGCAACATCGGTAAAATCTCACCGTCATAATTTTCTTCAAACAAATTTTTCAAAGAGCTTTTATTTTGATATAAAGCACTTATCTTCTTAAAAAGTCCAATAATATCGTACTCTTTTGCAAACCTATAATTTATATTTTTAATCTTTGTTTCGTCAAAATTCATTACAAATTCATACGGCTTATTATCAATTGCATTGAACAATTCATTCAGCTTTGCAATAAAAACTTGCCTATTTCCATACGCAAAACAAGATGTTACAAAACTTGCGATTTCTATATCATAAAAATTTTCAAATTTTTTTGTAAACTGAATAGGGTCATTTTTAATAAAATCTTCTGTTTCGTATTTTTCAACTAAAGCGTCAAGTCCAGATTTTGTAATCATCTTAATCCCTCAAAAAAGTTTTTTAGAATACTATCACAATCTTGTTCAAAAATTCCGCCATAAACTTTCAATTTTGAATTATGAACTTTTCGCAAATCTAAAGCAGACCCCAAAGCCCCATATTGAGTGTCATACGAGCCAAAATAAAGATTTTTTATACGTGATTGGATTATTGCAGATGCACACATCGGACAAGGTTCAAGCGTAACATACATATCACAATCGTCTAATCTCCAACGCCTTAAGCCCTCTTGAGCCATTTTTATTGCAAGAATTTCTGCATGTGCAGTAACATCTTGTAATTCTTCTTTTTTATTATGTGCAAACGCAATAATTTCACCATTTTTGACAATCACAGCCCCAACAGGAATTTCGTTTTTTGTTTGTAAAGCAACTTCAATTGCATCTTGCATAAACATTCAAATCACCTACGGTTTCAAAGTTACAGACTTAAACAACGGCAACGTAATTTCAACCTTAAACCCGATTTCATCGGTAGAAGTAATCGTAATTTTACCGTTCATTGCTTCAACCAAACCTTTTACGATAAACAATCCTAACCCTGTTCCTCGTGTCGTTCTCGTAGTTTTATCGTCCATTCTGATAAATTTACCGAAAAGAGACTCTAATTTTTCTTCCGGAATTTTATCGCATTGATTTTCTATACAAATTGAAGCCTCTTCAGCGTTAAAATCACCGGATATCACTATCGGCGTATCAGGATTTGCATATTTTATAGCGTTTTCAATTAAATTCACAATAACTTGCTCTGCACGGTCTTTGTCAGCAATAACCAGCGGAAAATCTTCACTTAATTCGTTTCTTATCTCTTTTTCTTCTGAATTTTTAACCAAAGTTATCGCATTTACAACAGTGTCAGAAATCCAAACAGGCTCTAGAGAAACACAAATTCTATCTCGTTCAATATCAGGAATAACAAGTAAATCTTCAATCAAACGTTTCAATCTTTCTGCTTGACGTTTTATAACTCTCAAGGATTTTAGACGAGTTTCCTCATCAATTTGAATATCTGTTCTCAATAACCTTGAAGTATACCCTTGAATACTTGTCAACGGCGTACGCAACTCATGGCTCACAGTGTCAATCAAATTGGAACGAAATTCGTTTAATTGCTCAAGCTTCACATTTTGATCTTTTAATTGAATATACGACTTATGAATTTCAGCCGCCATTTTGTTAAATTCTGCCGTTAAAAAAACCATTTCATACGGAGTGAAAATGTTCTTTAAAAGACGAATACGACGTTCATAACTACCCTTTGATACCGCTATAATCCCCTTAAACAATTGACGTATGTTAATATACAAGAAATAAATATACAACGTAACAACAATAAAAATACTCAATGCTGAAACAAATACGGACATTAACAACTTAAATCGGTTATCATTAATAGTATTTTTTGTAATCATTTCTGTCGTGTTTACAACGATTGTAATATCAGGATTTGTTTTGTGAATATAAACAAGCGGTTGATTTTTAATTTTGCTGAAAACAGTTGCTTTATTATCTACCAATTTTTTCGGCAACGCTTTCATTGTTTCGTTAAATTGAGATTCTGAATAATTGTGATGAGCAATCATTCTGCCTTTTGAATCCAATATATAAATCTGTCTTGCGTCATCTTGCAACGAAACAAACAAATGAGAATTTAAATTTTGATTTTTAAAAATAGCAACTAAATAAGCTCCACCACGAGTTTTTGTATAAATTAAAAATTGTCCTTTTTTTGAATTTTCTTCTCTTAATTTTTGGATTATCTTAAAATCTTTTACTAAAAGTAAATCCTCATAATAAGTAATTTTAGTTTTCGTTTTAATATCTTTTAAATAGCTAATTTTTGCGTCATAAGAATCTAAATATTCCAAACTCAAACCCAATTGATCTAATTCACTATATGCAATATGCATAAATACGTCAATTTCGTTTGAAACAACATTTGTAATCATCACAGCAGACTCTTTTAATTGTTTACGAATTGCTTGTTGGTTGATGTTATTAATAACCAAACCACTAATAATCATCGGTATTAAAACCGAAACAAACAAAACAATCAAAATTTGTTCTGCAATTTTCAACCTTTTGGGTCTGAAAACTTTCTTTATTTTATTAATTTTTCTAAGCGTAGATATTTTCATTATTCTTCAATAAAAGGTGTTAACTTGTACCCTACATTTGTAACTGTGTGCAAATATTTTGGTTCTTTTGCGTTTTCTTCAATTTTGTTTCTCAAACCGCCGACATGAACTCTCAACATTCTAACATCTTCATTGCTGTCATACCCCCAAACCTCATCAAGCAAAGTTGCAAGAGTAACCGCATTGTTAAAATGTTGCATAAGAGAATACAAAATTTCAAATTCTGTCGGAGTAAGTTTTACACGTTTGTTAACAATCGTACACTCCAAAGTTTCCGGAAATATTTGAATATCCCCAACTTGCAAAATCTCATTTGAAATTGAATTTGTATTTTCAACTTGATTTCTTCTTAAAAGAACTCTAACACGTAACAAAACCTCTTGAATATCAAACGGCTTAACAATATAATCATCTGCACCGCTGTCAAAACCATCAGTTTTATCTTCTATCGTACCTTTAGCAGTCAACATCAAAATTGGTATTGCAAGACGTGCTTGACGGATATTTTTACAAACGTCAAAACCGTTCATTTTCGGCATCATTACATCTAAAAGTATCAAGTCATAAGAGTTATTTAAAGCTTTGTTTAAGCCCTCTAACCCGTCTTTTGCCGTATCAACCACATAACCACTTTGAGCAATATCAAACTCTAAAAGTTCTCTGATTTCTTCGTCGTCATCGACTATTAAAATTCTTTTTTTATTACTATTCATACATATCCTCGACAAAAAAATTTTACTAGAAAAAACATTTGTTTTCAACAAGTTTGATAACTAAAATTTAATATAATAAATATAAAAAAGAGCAAAAAAAAACACTCATTTGTTTGAGTGTATGTTTTCTGCATCCTAATGGTCTCTTTTTTAGTGTTTATTATTTAGGAGTTTATATGTTTTTTGGGTAAATGTTATGCTATTTAGTGTTTCGACTACACTATTTAATGCACAAGATTATTATTGCATACCTAAATTAAAAAGTCAACTAATTGTTTTCAATAAAATCAAAGGTTTTACCAAAATATAGATATAAGTGTCGTTTTGACACTTTACAAAAGTTAATATTTCATTTGTTTACTTCAAATAAACATGTCATTTTGTTAATTCTTTGCCTTATAAAAATTCATTGTTATAATGTTTTTATGAAGATATTAGGCATTGATCCGGGAATGGCAATAGTTGGTTATAGCATCGTTAATTTTGACGGTGAAAACTTTGAATTATTAACATCAGGCTCAATCCAAACACAAAAAGGCACATCAGACGCTTCAAGACTATATGAAATTTTTCAAGATTTGTCGCAAATAATCGAGAAAAACTCTCCGGACATAGCTTCTGTGGAAAAACTATTTTTCTTCCGCAACCAAACAACAATTATTCCGGTTGCACAGGCAAGAGGAGTTATCCTAACGGCTCTTGAAAAATATCATATTCCGTATTATGAATATACACCGATGGAAGTAAAACAAGTTTTGACAGGGTTTGGACGTGCGGACAAAAAACAGGTTGAACAAATGGTAAAAATAACATTAGGGACAGACGAATTGCCGAAACTTGATGACACAATTGACTCAATTGCAATTGCCATTTGCCACACAAGAAAAAACAAGGAATTAATTACAAAATAAAGGATATAATTATGATTAACGAACTATTATTAAAACAAGTTGCTATTTTAAGTGCTATTGCAGGCGGAGCTTTAGGGCTATTAACAATTTTTCCGTTCATTAATATTTTTTCGGTTACAATTCTTGTAATCTGCCTTGCAGCAGGGATTTTGGTTTATATGAAACGTGAAAATCTTATCGGAATTTTTGACATGAAAGAGGGTGCAATTTTAGGCGGAGTTATCGGCTTTGTTTCATTTATTGCCGCAACGGTTGTTTACTTGCCTTGCGATTTAATTTTAGGATTAATTCCGATATTTAAAGCTCATTTTATAATGAGATTTTTCTTTAACAGTTTTGGAAGTTTCATCGTTTTAATGATGTTAGTTTTCTTTGTTGCCTTGTTAAGTGCTTTAATGAACGCTTTTGCAGGTCTTGCAACTTCATACGTTTATGAAATTTTAACAGGTCTAAAAAAAGAAAGTAACGAAAGTATAAATTTTGATATTAAATAATAAAAATAGGTAAAAAAATGGCATTTCAATCAAAAATCAGAACAATTTTTTGGGAAAACGACCACGCAAAAATGCTTGACCAAACGGTAATCCCATACGAATACAAATACATTGACATCACCTCTGGTCAACAAATGTTTGATGCAATAAGAAACATGATTGTCAGAGGAGCACCCGCAATAGGCATTGCTGGGGCTTATGGCATTGTTTTATACGCAATGGAATTACAAAAAGAAACTTCTGATTTAGAAGTGTTCAAAAGACAATTAATCAAAAAAGCAGATTACATGTCAACCTCTCGCCCAACAGCAGTGAATTTGATGTGGGCTTGCGAACAATTAAAAAATATTATAACAAATTCAAATACAAATATTGAAGATTTAATCAAAGAATTAACCGAAAAATCAATAGAAATAGAAAAAGACGACTTAGACAGATGTCAAAAAATCGGCGATAACGGTGCCACAATCGTACCAAAAGGCGGAACAATTTTGACTCACTGCAACGCAGGAGCTTTAGCAACCGGTGGTTACGGTACAGCCCTTGGCGTTGTTCGTTCTGCATACGAAAATGACAACACTGTAAAAGTATTTGCTGACGAAACAAGACCTCGTCAACAAGGTGCAAGACTAACTACTTTTGAACTTGCTATGGACGGGATTCCAGTAACTTTAATTACTGATGGCATGCACTCATACTTTATGAATAAAGGAATGATTGACGTTGTTATCGTTGGTGCGGATAGGATTGCCCTAAACGGCGACACTGCAAACAAAATAGGTACTTACACCGTCGCTATTTCCGCAAAATATCACAATGTACCGTTTTATATTGCAGCACCTCTTTCAACGATTGATTTAAGTATAAAAACAGGAAAAGAAATTCCGATTGAAGAACGTTCAAGAGAGGAAGTTACGCACATTAACGGAAAAATCATTTGTTCTGACAAAGTAAACGTTATAAACCCCGGGTTTGACGTAACTCCAAACGAACTAATATCAGGAATTATCACAGAAGTCGGCATTTTAAGACCGCCTTACGAAAAATCAATACAGGAAGCTTTCAAGAACAATATATAACATATTTGTTACAAACCCAATAAATATGTTATAAACAACCATGATAAGGGCATATAACTAATGAATAAGGCAACATGACGGACATTGCATTTAAGTAAAAACCACGAAAAGAAAAATTTTGGCAATGAAATCACGTTAGACGTCCGAAAGTCGAGAGAACTTCAAAACAGCAGAAACTTGCTAATGGGAACTTGGTCGAATTAAGCGATTATGCAAAAAACTATTTCCTTATCAGTTAAAAATTTTGATAGACTGTTCTATCGTTAGCAATGACAGCCTTCGGAACATAATCAACTCCGAAGGTTTCTGCTATGTGTTTGATTTGCATTGAGCCTGAAATGATAATTATTTTGGCTTTGTAATACTGTTTTAAAAGTTGAATTTGTTCAACCAACCATTCTCCAGCAAATTGAGGTGCAAAATCGTATTCCATAGACAAATCCGTAATAATAACGTCGTAAGGATTATCTATATAATTGTAAACCCAATCATAACCCTCTCTTGCTGTGTAGGCTCTATCTATTTCAATATTATCACCATATAAAGCTTTTAAATTTTCAACGTGGAAATTATTCCAACTTTGAGAGTCGTCAACTACTAAAAAATGTCTCATTCCGTAAGCCTCAAAACTTCGTAAATGTTCATTTTCTTTTCTTTACCACGGATTTTTACTTCCGAAATTTTTATTACATCAGCAATCCCACGAACAAATTGGTAAGTAGAAGAACTTATTAAAAATTGAGTTTTATAAATTTTATTATAACTTTCCAAACGGCTAGCCAAGTTTACAGTGTCACCTATTACCGTGTATTCTAAACGTTTTTCAGACCCGATATTTCCGACAAAAACTTCGCCGGTATTAATACCTACACCAATTTCAATTTTCGGTTTACCCTCTTCCAACCATTTTACTTGCAATTCTTTTACTTTTTTAAGCATTTCGTTTGCACATTTAATCGCATTTACCGCATGGTCTTTATCTTGAATTGGCTCACCAAAAATAGCCATTACAGCATCACCAATAAATTTATTGATTACACCGTTATATTTACTGATAATAGGCTCAATTGCCGTAAAATATTCGTTCAAAATAACAGAAATTTCATCCGGTTGTAATTTTTCAGACATAGAAGTAAACCCTCTTATATCAGCGAACAACACTGTTACATCGGCTTTTTTACCGCCCAACTTAACGTTATCAATATCACTTACAACGTTTTCCATAATATCTTGAGAGATATATTTACCCATTGCGTCCTTAATTTTTTCTTTGTTGCGAGATTCAACGATAAATTTACGAGAATAACCAAAAATCATCGTAACCAGTTGCAACGCAATCGGAGTAATTACAGGAACTGCAAAATTCAATTTGTATGAAAGCACAGCAAGGAAAATATAGCCTAAAACCATTAATACCATAACTCCAAGCCCTGCAATCAAGGAATAATTTGCAACCACAATAAACGCAGCAATTACAAGAATTGCATCAACAATAAACTCTTGCATTGAAGAAATCGAACGCACTGTTTGATTGTGAATTAAATTATCCAAATTTGTTGCTTGAATATCCACCCCTGGGTGTTTGCTTTGCATAGGTGTTGGCAAAGCATCTTCCAAACCAAGTCCCGAAGCTTTTGCGTTTGCACCTACAAAAACAATTTTGTTATCAAAAACTTTAGGATCAATTTTTGGAGTTTTACCTGATTTTATTGCGTCCATTGAATCAATTATATCAACAGCAGAATAAGTTTTATGCGTATAATCCGAGTTTTTGTAGTTTTTATAGAAGTGTAAAAAATTAAACACACCACCCCAACGTCTGTGAGTTTGAATTTTCAATTCATCATCACCACTAATAATCATGTGACTTTTAGTTATCGTAATTTTTTCGGTATTATTCAATTTTGCAAACATTCTAAGCCCTAAAGACGGATAAAAATCACCTTTGTAATAAACTGCTTGCGGAACATCTTTAATAAAACCGTCGATAGGGTGTGTTAAAACCCAAACAGAACCAGCTTTTGGCAAAGATTTAAAATACCCTTGAGGATAATGCGATAAACTGTTAAACCTTGGCGGTTCGTTCATTTTTATCGTACTTTCAATATTAATTTTAAATTTATCTTTAAACATTTTGTCATAATTTTCACCCTCTTTTGCGTCCGTATAAGCACCTCTTAAAGGATTAAAACCACCTACAAAATTATCTAAATCTTTAATTGTATCATACAATTGCTTGTCAGCTTTTGGATTATTCAAATCAGGAGTTGTTACAACAGCATCAAATCCGATAAGTTTTGCATTTGTGTAATGTCCCATATAATCAAAAATCTTCGCATACAAACCTCTGTTCCAAGGCCAACGATATCTTTCAATTGACTTGTCATCAATAACAACAAGAACAATCCCATCTGAACCTTTATGACTTGCTACAAAATTTTTGACCATTAAATTATAAACTCTTGGTTCAAAAAAACTGCTAAAAATCACATACGCAACTAAAATAATTATAGCGAATGCAATAAAAA
>CAZKJV010000023.1:0-16300 GCA_964553175.1 uncultured Muribaculaceae bacterium
ACGATAAAAACAACATAGTGGAAATCATTGCAAACGGCGGTGGATTTGGGCACGGTGTAGGTATGAGCCAATATGGTGCAGGATTTATGGGAAAAGAACTTAAACTTCCTTATGATAAAATCTTAAAGCATTATTACACAGGAATAAATTTAGGAACAATGCCTGTAATCCTTTCTGCTCACCCATCACAAAAAGAAATTTCTCAAAAATTTTATCTTGATTACAAACGTGCAAACTTAATTGTCGATAACAAATTTAATCTTTCAAAAATAAACGTAATTATCAACGGAAGAGAAGAAACAATCTACTTAACACAAAGTATAATGCCGTTTAAAGCACCTGTTACAATAAATATTTCACATCTCGTAAAAAAGGGTGAAAATACAGTAACTTTTTGCTATCCTTTAGATGAAGGTTCAGCAAAAGGCGTAAGACTGTTTATAGAGGCAATAAATCCAAATGCAAACGAATACAACTTCTGATAATACAACAACAATATTAAAAGCCGCATGGCTGATAGCTGTCGTAACGGTTATCAGTAAACTTGTCGGATTTTTGAGAGATATTATTGTCGCAAACTATTACGGTGCATCTACCGTTTCAGATGCTTACTTCTACGCATATCAATTTCCCGCACTTGCGGTAACTCTTTTAGGCGGAATTGGTGGACCTTTTCACAGTGCAACGGTTGCAGTTTTTACAAAAATTATTCCAAATTTAAAAGAAAAACCACCTGAAGTTGCAGAAAAATTATTCAACACTTTTATAACAACAAGTTTTATATTTTTTACCGCATTAACGATTATTTTCTTTGTATTTTCAAATCAAATAATGTCGTTAATTATCTCTGACGGGAACCAAGAGCTAATTTCACTTGCAAGTACACATTTGCGAATTATGTGTCCGTCATTAATTATCGGCGGTATAATCGGGATTTATTACGGAATTTTGATTAGTTACAAAGAATTTATTTTACCTAGTTTATCACCAATTGTCGTAAGTATTGTAATTATCGGTACATTATTATTTACAGGCGGTGATAAATCAGGGGTTATTCTTGCAAGTGCTACAGTTGTCGGTGCTTTATGCCAATTGTTATTGCAAATGCCAAGAGTAAGACAATTAGGTTATAAAATCAGACCAAATTTAGACGTTATAAATAATGCAAACTTTAACCACATTTTAGAATTACTTTTCCCTGCAGTTTTAAGTTCAACAATCGGACAAGTTCATATATATATTGATATGTTCTTTGCATCTTGCTTAGAAGAAGGAGCTTGGACTGCTATTGGATTTGCAAACAGAGTTTTTCAATTCCCTGTGGGTATATTGGTTACAGCATTTTTAGTACCGTTATTCCCTCTATTCTCAAGACTTGTCGGTGAAAAAGATTTTGACGGAGTAAAAACATATTTCAATAAAGGCGTTGGAGTTTTATTTTTTGCCGCAATTCCAATTATTATATGTATTTTACTAATCGGATATGACGGAGTTAAATTAGTATTTGAAAGAGGTGCTTTCAATGACAACGCAACATTTATGGTGACTCAAGCATTGTGGTTTTTATCTTTTTCAATTTTGCCATACGTATTCAGAGATTCAATCACAAGAGTTTACTACTCTTTCAACGATTCCGCAACTCCATTTTACGTTGCTTTCTCATCTATAATTTTAAAAATCTTATTTAACTATATTTTAGTTAAAAAACTTGCGTTAGGAATAGGCGGTATCACACTATCAACCTCTTTAGTGACCTTATTTAATGCTGTTGTCTTAGGAATTTTAATCAGCAAAAAAATTAAATTAAATTATAAAGAGTTATTTATCAACTTTATAAAAATGTTTATTGCTGGTGTTATAACCTTTGTTACTTGCTATTTTGTCGCAAGTCTAATGGAAATACAACTTTTAGACACAATTTCAAGATTACCTAAATACACTTATGAAATAATTAAAATTTTTGTTATCGGAACACTTTGCCTTGCAATGTATACAGGATTAAATATTGCAATGAAAATGGAATACGCAAATGAATTAATAACAAGAATTATGGAAAGATTGAAAAAATAATGAATACACAAAAAATAAAAGAAATTTTAGAAAATGATGGAGTAATCGCCTTTGTTACAGATACTGTTTGGGGTTTAGGTTGCTTGCCGACTTCTGAAAAAGCGGTTAAAAAAATATATCAAATAAAACATCGTGATGAAAAAAAACCGTTAATTTTAATGTCTGACGATATTCAACATTTAAGAAAATATGTAAAACCATTATCAATACTTGCAAACGAACTTATAAAAAAATATTTTCCAGGGGCATTAACTCTTGTTGTAAACAAATCGGATAACACACCCGATTACATCACAAGCGATATGCCAACAGTCGGAATAAGAGTCCCAAACAACAAAGTTTTTTCTGAAATATGCAAATCCATTGATGGACACGTTTTAGCAACAACCAGTGCAAACCTATCAAATTACCCGCCAGCATTAACTTACAAGCAAGCAGTTGAATATATCGGAAACGATGTTGATATGGTGGTTGAAGATTATGGAGAAATTGCAAAAGGACACGCCTCAACGGTTGTCGGAATTTTCCCAAAAGGAATAAAAATTTTTAGACAAGGTGATGTAGTTATTGACGAAAAAAATTACTAAAGGTCTAAAATGACAATTTCTCAAAATATTCAAAATTACATAGAAAACTCAAAAATTAACGGAAAACTTTGCAAATGGAATAAATCAACCGTAAATATTTTTATAACACCAATTTCAGCAAATATTCCAGATAAAAATTTCTTTTATTCACAAGTGCAAAAAACAATTGCAATTTGGAACAACACTCTAAAAGAATGCGGAATTAATTTATTTTTATCAGAAATCACAACCCCAATAAACGCAGATATTGTTGTGCATTGGGTCAAAGTAGGCAGAGTTTTTGAGGGAATGTGCAAATATGTAAGTATTATAAATGGCGAATTAAAAAAGATTTCCATTGATATCGGATTATTTAACGAATTTTCAGGCAAAAACACAACGACAGAAAGTATTTTTTCGGCAATTTTACACGAATTCGGACACGCTTTAGGCTTAGGACACGGCGTTGATATTGAAGACGCAATGTTTGTCCCTCATCAAAAAAACATTTCTATTCCAAGCGAAAATGACAAACATGTTTTAAAAGAAATTTATAAATAATTTTGCAAAAAATAAAAATTTAAACAAAAATAGAACGTCCTAAACTAAAGTTCAGGGCGTTCACAATTTAGTTTTTAGCTTTTATTGTTGTGCTTGTGTTTGTTCTGAATTACCAGAATTCATTAACAACAATGTGTTATAAGCACTATTCCAACCATTATTTGACTTCAACATTTTTTTCATACGTTTAATTTTTTGTTTTTGAAGTTTTACTTGTGCTTTTTTCCATTTTTGAATTTTTTTAGCACTTGCATTACGTTCTTGAACATTCAAACTAATTAAAGCGTAAGCTTTTTTATATGAATCAGAGTTATAACCTTTTTTAGTCCATTGAGGATAGTTATAATCAATGTAATCATAAACATTTTGAAGTCTTTTTTCGCCTGTTGGATGAGAAGAAATAACGTCAATATAATTTCCGCAAACTTTATTCAAAACAGAAATCAATGAAAGAGGATTATAACCTGCATTATGAAGTAAATCAACAGCAGTAATATCAGCTTCATATTCATCTTTTCTGCTTAAATTTGACGTTGAAAGTTCTTGTGCAGCAACAACACTTACTGCTTGTGCAGTAGTTTCAGTATTCACAGAACTAGCAACTGATTTAATTACAGAATTTAATATTGATTGTTTTGCATTATGTCCATTTAAAATATGTCCCATTTCGTGAGCCATAATTGCAGCTAATTCTTCATCTGTTGTTGCAACATTAAACATTCCGCTATACACGTAAATTTCTTTGTTTAAAGTAGCGTAAGCATTTGCCTCGTCGTTAATTTGAACTTTAACAACCATGCCAGACGGTAAAGAATTTTTCTTTATAAGAACATAAGCAATATTATTCAAACGTTTTTGAGCAGCAGTTTGATCAAATGTTGTTGCAGCATTTACTTGCAAACCCAAAAATAAAACAAATAATATCGTTAAAAGCTTTTTCATATTCATTCCTTTATTTTTAACCTTTCAAAATTATTCTTCAGAAGTTTCTTCTTCAACCGCTTCTTCTTGAACCATATCTTCTTCATCAAGAGCTTGTTGGTTCATTTCTTCAGCGATTTCTTCGTTGATTTCAGCTTCATCGTAATTTGGTTCTTCTTCAACAACATCTTCTTGATATTGGAAATTTTGTTGAGCTTCTTGTTCAGCTCTTTCCATTTGAGAAACTGATTTGATATCAATTTTCCAACCTGTTAATTTGTGAGCCAATCTTACGTTTTGACCTTCACGACCGATTGCCAATGACAATTGATCATCAGGAACAACAACCATAGCTTCTTGTGCATTTTCATCATTTGCAAGAATATCAACAGAAACAACTCTTGCTGGTGATAAAGCGTTTACAATGTATTCAACAGGATCTTCTGAATATCTTACGATATCAATTTTTTCATTTTTCAATTCGTTAACGATAGTTTGAATTCTTGAACCTCTAGGTCCGATACAAGCACCTACTGAATCTACTTCAGGGTCATTTGACCATACAGCGATTTTTGTTCTGTAACCTGCTTCACGTGAAATTGATTTAATTTCAACAATATTATCTTCAATTTCAGGAACTTCAAGTTCAAATAATTCTCTTACGATTTCAGCGTGTGCGTGAGAAACAATAACTTGTGGTAAACGAGTTGTTTCTTTTACGTTTACAACAAATACTCTTATTCTGTTACCAGGTTTGTAATATTCACCAGGAATTTGTTCTTTTGATGGCATAATCGCATCTGATTTACCAATATTTACGATAACGTTTCTACCTTCAACTCTTTGGATAATACCTGTAATAAGAGTACCTTTTTTATCCATAAATTCATTTAATACTAAATTTCTTTCAGCTTCTCTTATTCTTTGAGTAATTACTTGTTTTGCTGCTTGTGCTGCAATACGTCCAAATTGTTCAGGTGTAACTTCGATTTTAACTTCATCATCAATTTCAACATCTTCATCAATTTCTTTTGCTTCTGCTAATGAAATTTGTTCATCTTCCATACCGTCTTCAACAGATTTAACAACAACTTTTGTACAGAAAACACCGATTTCACCTGATTGTTCGTCTAAAATCGCTTCAATATTAGCTGCTTCTTTACATCTCATAGATTTTTTGTAAGCTGCAACCATTGCGTCACATAATGATGCAATTAATACTTCTTTTGAAATTCCACGTTCTTTTTCAAGTTCTTCACATGCTTCAAACAATGCTGTTCCGATTTTAATCATTTTTTATCTCCTTTTTATTTCTTTATTTTCCTTATTTTCTCGTTTGTCATTTATTTTTATTCAAAATAAAGTCTTGTATTTTTAATTTTTTCTAACGGAATTAGTAACTCTTTTTCATCTGCTAATCTTATTACCGTAATTCCCTCATTTTCATCATATTCAACAAGTTTTGCTTTAAAAATTTGTTCAGAACCATCTTGTGGTTGCTCTTTCAATTTTATACTTACGTTTCTACCTCTGAAAATGATATATTCTTTTTCTGATTTAAACTTTCTTTCTAATCCTGGAGAAGATACTTCCAAATAGTATTTACATGGAATTAATTCATCTAAAAATTCTTCCATACTACGAGTTACATTTTCACAATCTTCCAAATTTACAGGGTGATCATACGAGAATAAATATACTCTCAAATACCAACGATGATTTTCTTTCACAAATTCAATTTCAACAGGCACTAAGTTGTATCTCATTGCCGTATTTTCAATCAACGGGGTTATTTTTTGTAAAATTTCGTATCTGTTAATTTCTTCTTTCACTTGCCTTTTCCCTTATGATAAAAAGAGAACGGGACAACCCGTTCTCTTTTTAAGAAACCTTGCGGTTATTATAACTTAAATATAGTATTTTGTAAAGTTTTAAACAACTAAAAGTTAAAATAAGTTTAAAATAAATAAAATTTTAATTGATTTGTAAATTCATGTTACAAATAACAAAAAATAGGTCAAAAAATAATATTCACATGCTTTTAGGCTTGTGTGTAACTAAAAAAAGAAAGTGTAGATTAATGTCAATTCAAAGTGTATCATTTTTAGGTGTAGAACAACTTAACAAACGCCCTAAACATCGTCCAAAAACAGGTTCACCAACTCTAACAACAAGACCTGATACCTTTGAAAAAACAACAACTCCGCCAGCATACGACAGAGATGGTTTTAAATCTGAACTTGAAGGTTATAGAGACAAAAAAGGCAAACCAGTTTATGCCAACCAACATATCATACAAATTTTAAAAAACGTTGACAAAGAGCCTGAAAGACTGGCTTCACTTAAAGAAATGGCTGCTTTACCTAATATGAAAGGTAAAGATTTAGCAAGAATTTCTTATGCAAAAGCAGACACTTTAGATATTGTTAACGAATTTTCTAAAAAGAAAAAAGAAAACGGAAATCCAAAATACGCAAGCAGTCATTTAATTAAATTTTCAACACTTCAAGCTGAAGATTTAACAAGAATTAAACCATTAACAAATACGACTTTGCACCCAGATGAAATCATCAATATTGCACAAGATAAACAACTTAATTTAGAAAAACTAAGCGTAAAAATCAATGAAATGGAAAAAGCTTGCGGTTCAAAAACCTTAGACAAAGTTTCTTTCAAAAAAGATATTTATGACCCTGAAAACGCTTACGTAATAACAGGTACAACAGTTACTGGTATTACAAAATCTGAACTTTTAGACAAAAAATTAAACCGTCTTGCCATTGATAAAACAGTAAGTTATACCTCTAACTCGGGCAAAGATTACATTCTAACAAAAACGAATGATTACAGAAATAATACAATTTCTCAAGTAAGACAATATCTTGACCAAGAAGGTTACCCTATTGTTGAAAGCCAAGTAAGAATTGTAAAAGACAAAAACGGCAAAAAATTAAACACTGAATACATGACTCTTTCAGACGTAAAAGGTGTTTACAACGCAAAAACAGTGTACCCTGACGGAAGAGAAGAAATCACTTCATCAGGAAAAATCGATAAGAAAACAGGCATTGTTTCCGTAAAACGCAACATGCAATCTCTTGACGGAACAAAAACAGATTACTTATACGAAAATGACCCTCAAGGCAACAGAATTATCGACTACAAAATTACTGACAAAAACGGTAAAGTTCTATTGAATTATTCTCAAAGTTTAGAAGTTATCAATGATAAAAAATATATTTCAAGCAAAAACAACAAAGTTTATGAAGTTACGGTTAGTGATGACGAACAAACAATGACAATCAAAGATAGAAACACTAAAGAAGAAAACCAAATCAACCTTGGAAAAACTCTTCGTGGAAACAAAAAATCAATGATAAACTTATTGAAAAAATTCCCTGGAGAAGAATTAATCCAATTTAAAGATACAACAAAAATCTTAAAAGGAATGGAAAAACTTGACGACTGTTGCTATTGGCCAGATAAAAAAGAAATTGATATCATTGACGACTTGTATTCAATGTTACACGAATTAGGACACGCAAAAGACAACAAAGATGGTTACGACGGAATTACAAACAGAAAAGATGTTCAAGAAGTTTACAATAAAGAAAAAGACGCTTTCAATAAAGCATTTCCAAACGCACAACGTGACCATATCAACTACTTTATTGATGTAGAAGAACACTATTCAGGCAAAAATGGTGGTTTGAGCGAAACAGTTGCAGAATCAAACGCCCTATTAAATTCATACAACGGACAACTTGATATTGCAGCAAGAGCTCACTATTTACAACAATACTTCCCTAAAACAATCGCTAAATTAGCTACTGTTTTACATAAGGTATAGCAAAAAATATATTTTAAGGTATAATAAATAACATGGAAATAAATAAATTAGCAACACCAAAAACCATAGGTATAGAAACAAAAAACAAAACACAAAAAGTAAAAAGTACAGGCTTAAAAAAAGATACTTTTAACAAAGTTGAAGTATTTGAAAAACAAGAAGCTGAAACATTTTTGGCAGGATTAAAAAATAATTATGACAGCCAAAAGTTCACTGAAGCTCAAATAAAAGATATTATAAAAGCAACTTCAAAAGAACCTGAAAAATGGACTTACATAAAAGAACTTGCTCCTAAAAAGAACATGCTTTCTTTTAACGTAAAAGAAATTGCCGTTCGTCCTATTGAAGACATAAAAACAGCTGTTGAACTTGCATCAATAAATGACCACAAAAACAATCCAAAATTTCAATCATTTCATGTTATACGAATTCTTGGGTTAAATCCTGAAGAACAGCAAAACGCAAAAACCCTTGCCAAATCATACTTGAGTGCAGAAAATATAATAAAAGCCGCTCAAGAAAAAGATTTAGACTGCAAAAAAGTTGTTAAAAAAACAAACGAAATGGTTAAATCTATTGGTGAAGACAAACTAAGAGAAATTACTTTTGCCAGAGATTGCTATTCTAAAGGTGATTATACCCTAACTGCAAGCAACACTCAAAATAAAGATATAAATCAAGAATGTTTGGATAACAAATTAAACAGATATGCTTTTGAAACAATTAGCGAATATACTTCAAAAGACGGTAAAAACTATAAAATCCAAAAAACAACAGATTTAAGAAATAACACAACTTCAAAAGTTCGTTATGAATTAGACGAAAAAGGTCGCCAAATAGCTACTGATGAAGTTAGAATTGTTAAAAATAAAAGCGGAAAAGTTCTAAGAACTGAATACACCCAAAAATCTGAAATTCCAGGTGTAATGGACATCAAATATGTTTACCCTAACGGAAAAACAGAACAAGTTTCATCAGGAAGAATTGATAAAAAATCCGGAATAACTTCTATCAAAAAGAACATGGTATCTTCATTAGGTACAAAAACTGAATATCTTTTTGAAGATGACCCTCAAGGAAACAGACTTTCAGACTACAAAATTACGGATAAAAACGGAAAAGTTTTACTACAAAACAGCGAAACATTTGAAGTTATAGATAAAAATCACTTTATTTCATCTAAAAATGGACAAAAATATGAAATAACCGCTGATGACCTTTCTGTTTCAGCATCAAAATATACTGTTACAGTAAAAGATTTAAACAAACCTGAAAGAGTAGCAACTTTTGAAACAACAAGAGATATCATGGGTGATTACAAAGAAATGATTAAAGTTTTGAAAAAATTACCTGGAGAAGAATTGTTTAAATTAAAAGAAAATACAACAAAACTATACGGTATGAGAGATGTTTTAGCTTCATTCTCTCTAACAAATGAATCTACACGAGAAATCCATACTGGTGACAATTTATTCGTAATTTTACACGAATTAGGTCACGCAGTAGACATGAAAGATGTTGATATGTTAAGCAAAGATGCAACTATGCACAAGGCTATCTTTGAAGATAAAAAATTCAACGAAATCTATGCAAAAGAAAAAGCTGCATTTACTAAAGCATTTCCGAACGCTCAACGTAACCACATCGACTATTTCATCGACCACGAAAAACACTATAATGGTAAAATCGGCGGTAAAAAAGAAACCATTGCAGAAGCAAACGCTCTTTTAACAACCGCAAAATCACACGAAGTTTTGGCTATGCGTTCTCAATATTTGCAACAACACTTCCCTGAAACAATTGCATATCTTGATAAAAAACTCGCAGAACCGGCAGAAAATCCAAATAGAAAATATAAAGATGGACCTGCTTTCGGTTGGAGTCACTAAAAATAAATAAAAAATAATAGATTCAAAAATGGCGTGATTTTTAACAAAATCACGCCATTTTTAAAACTAAATTCTAAAATTATTTTGCAATTACAAAAGCAATTGCTTTTGTTTTGTCATGCGAAATACTCAATTTGAAACGAAGATTTTTACTAATTTTTTTCAAAAGTCTTATTTTAGGACAACCGTTTTTATCATGATAAGTTTCAATATCAGTTAAAAATACACCCTTAATTCCATATTGATGTAACGCTTTTATACAAGCTTCTTTAGCACAAAATTTCCCTGCAAAATGTTGAGAGGGTTTTGCTTGTGCCAAACAATATTCTTGCTCAGATTTTGTAAAAATTTTATTTAAAAGTCCTTGAGAGCGTAATTCAAATCTATTGCTGTCTTCAATATCAACACCTATTTGCATATTTTTATCCTCTGTAAATTATTTCTACAAATTATTTTATCATGGTAAAATAAAAATATACAAGAGAAAAATAAGGGGAAAAAATGAATAAAGAATACTTTCCACAAGAAATAGAAAAAAAATGGCAAAAAGTTTGGGAAGAAAACGATGCTTTCCACACACCAAACGAAAGTGACAAACCAAAATACTACGCACTTTCAATGTTCCCATACCCAAGCGGAAAACTTCACATGGGACACGTAAGAAATTATACAATTACTGACGTAATTGCACGTTTCAAAAAAGCTCAAGGTTACAATGTTCTTCACCCAATGGGTTGGGACAGTTTTGGACTTCCGGCTGAAAACGCAGCAATGAAACACGGTGCAAACCCCGCAAAATGGACAGACGAAAACATTGCATACATGACAAAACAATTAAAAATGCTAGGTTTGTCTTACGATTGGGAACGTGAAGTTGCAACTTGCAAACCTGAATATTACAAATGGACTCAATGGTTATTCTTACAACTTTATAAACAAGGCTTAGCATACAAAAAAGAAGCTGCCGTAAACTGGTGTAATGAATGCGGAACAGTACTTGCAAACGAACAAGTTATTGACGGCAAATGTTGGCGTTGCGATAGCGTAGTTGAAAAGAAATATTTATCACAATGGTTCTTAAAAATTACAGATTACGCTGATAGACTTCTTAAAGACCTTGATAAACTTGAAGGTTGGGGCGATAACGTAAAAACAATGCAAGCAAATTGGATTGGAAAATCTCAGGGTGCTATTTTAAAATTCAAAGTTGTTGAAAAAGACATGGAAATTCCTGTTTACACAACACGTCCAGACACAGCATTCGGTATTACTTACCTTGTTGTAGCACCTGAATACAAAGACATTGAGGCACTTACAACTGACGAAAACAAACAAGCAGTTGAAGAATATAGAGCAAACGCTCGTAAATTAACTGAAATTGAAAGACTTTCAACTGACAGAATTAAAACAGGCGTTCCTTTAGGAACTCACGCAATAAATCCGTTTACAGGTGAAAAATTCCCTCTATGGACAGCTGATTATGCTCTTGTTGAATACGGAACAGGTGCTGTTATGGCTGTTCCTACACACGATGAAAGAGATTTCGCATTTGCAAAAAAATATAATTTGCCAATGAAAGTTGTTATTTCACCTAAAGACAGCGAATTAAATGTTGAACAAATGGATAACGCTTATACCGAAGAAGGTATTATGGTTAATTCAGGCGAATTCAACGGAATGAAAAACGTTGATGCAAAAAAAGCTATCACTCAATTTGCAGTTGATAACGGATTTGGCGAATTTAAAACACAATTCAGACTAAGAGATTGGCTTGTTTCTCGTCAAAGATATTGGGGTGCTCCAATTCCTGTGGTATATTGCGACAAATGTGGAGTTCAACCTGTTCCGGAAGACCAACTTCCAGTATTATTACCTGAAGATGTAGATTTTTCAGTTGTTGGAAAATCACCAATAACAACATCAAAAACATTTAAAGATACTGTTTGCCCAGTTTGTGGCGGACACGCAGTAAGAGAAACAGATACAATGGATACATTTATGTGTTCAAGTTGGTATTATTTGCGTTATGCAGATGCAAAAAATTCTAAAAAATGTTTTGATAAAGAATTAGCAGACAAATGGTTACCGGTAGACCAATATGTCGGCGGTATTGAACATGCTATTCTTCACTTGTTATACTCAAGATTTTTCACAAAAGCTTTGTATGACTTAGGTTTAGTAGGCTTTGATGAACCATTCAAAAACCTTTTAACCCAAGGTATGGTATTAAAAGACGGTTCTAAAATGTCAAAATCTAAAGGTAACACAGTTGACCCAGATGAAATCTTTAGAAATTACGGAGCAGATACTGCAAGATTATTTATTCTTTCAGATTCACCTCCTGCAAGAGATTTTGACTGGTCAGATGCAGGTGTTGAAGGTTGCTACAAATTCTTAAACAGAGTTTGGAGAATGATTTCAGCAAATCAAGACAAAATCAGCCTAGATTACACTATACCTGAAACTCGTTCAAGACAAAATGATGACCTTGTTCGTGCAGTTCATATCGCAATAAAAGGAATTACTAACGATATTTCAAATGATTTCCAATTCAACACAGTAATTTCAAAATACAGAGAACTTGCAAATTACATTTCTGACTGGACAGTAAAAGCTCAATGGAATGACGAAGACAAAAACGTATTCAGTTTTGCAGTATTGTCATTAATCAAATTGATGTCACCTGTTGCAGTTCACATGTGCGAAGAAATTTGGACATCATTAGGTGCAAAAACTTCAATCCATGACGAAAAATGGTGCGAATGGGACGAAAATCTTGCAAAAGCAAGTAAAATCACACTTGTTGTACAAATTAACGGCAAAGTTCGTGACAAAATTGAAGTTGACGAAGCTTTAGACCAAGAAGAACTTAAAAAAGTTGCTCTTGAAAGCCAAAAAGTTAAAGATGCAACAGCTGACAAACAAGTTGTAAAAGTAATCGTTGTACCGAAAAAACTTGTTAATATTGTAGTTAAATAGATTTTTTCTGCATATATTATAAAAGAAATGCCTCAGACCAAAAGTTTGGGGCATTTTGCTATTTAAAAATTTCTGTTAAACTTTTTCAATTATTTATTTACATTTACAATATTTAAAACTTGTTTGTGATAATATTCAAATATAAGAGAAAAGGAAGCAAATTAATGGGATTAACAACATATTTAGGTATTGACGTAGGTTCAGTAACAACAAAATTAGCACTTGTAGACGAAAATGGTAAATACGTAGACAGTTACATGCTAAGAACAGCAGGTAAACCTGTTATGGCAGTTCAAAAAGGCTTAAAACAATTAAAATCACAAGCCACTCAAGAATATGACATCAAAGGCGTAGGAACAACAGGTTCAGGACGTAACTTAGCAGGTGCATTAGTTGGTGCAGATATTATTAAAAACGAAATCACAGCACACGCAGTAGCTGCAAGCGTTAATATTCCTGGGGTTCAAACAATTCTTGAAATCGGCGGACAAGATAGTAAAATCATTATTTTACGTGACGGTATCGTAACAGATTTCGCAATGAATACAGTATGTGCAGCCGGTACAGGAAGTTTCTTAGACCACCAAGCACAACGTTTGAATGTCCCTATTGAAGAATTTGGCGACACTGCATTACAATCAACAAACCCAGCACGTATTGCAGGAAGATGTGGCGTTTTCGCTGAATCAGACTTAATTCACAAACAACAATTAGGTTACCCTGTTGAAGATTTATTATACGGACTATGCCAAGCATTGGTAAGAAACTACTTAGCAAACTTAGCTTTAGGAAAAGACTTGTTACCAACAATCTCATTCCAAGGCGGTGTTGCAACAAATAAAGGTATGGTAAAAGCTTTTGAAGAAACTTTAGGTACTTCAATTGTTGTTCCTGACCACCACCAAACAATGGGTGCTATCGGAGCAGCATTACTAGCAATGGAAAATCACCAATACACAAACAAAGAAACAACTTTCAGAGGTTGGGAAGTTGGTGATATGCACTTTGCATCAATCACTTGTGATTGCAACGGTTGTTCTAACCAATGCGAAGTTATCACTATTGTTGAAGGCTTAGATGAACATAACCACCCACACTACGAAAATATCAAAGATATTCAAGGAAATATCATTGCTCGTTGGGGCGGAACTTGTGGACGTTGGGATATAGCATAATAAAAACGGCAGAAAACAATGACACCAAATCCCGAAAATCAATTTAAAAAATTTCTCATATCAATTATTGTAATTTCGGCGGTTGTTGTGTGCTCAATTGTCCGACCAGACTTTTTTAATGATTTTAAAAAATCAAACGGATTGCAATTATCTTCCGCAAAACCTTGGCAAGAACATTTTTCGGAAGAAGAAGTTATTGATGATATTGACATTGAATTTGAATATCCAGAAAATGAATTTAAAAAAGAAGACTCAAACAATCCTTTTGCAATAAACAAAGACAACGAAGACGAATATTGGGTTACAGGCAGTGTTGCAATTAACCCTATGAGTGATTTAAACAACAAAACAAAAAGCGAACTTTACGCTCAAAGAAAACTTTTTGTAGAAAAAACAATATTCAAAAATAGAAGTTATAAGCCATCAGAAGAAGTTTTTGGACAAATGGTTGACGGAAAACCTTGGCTTGGAATTGAAGCTTTAACTTGCAATGGAAGTGGTCCAACTGCAAACAAAGGACTTTCAGAAGAAAGCCGATATATAAACAATCCAACAATGCTAATCGGATTAGATAGAGTAAACTTTGACGATAAACCAAAATCTTTATGCTCTGTAACTGATTATCTAATGCCAGTAAAAATCAATTACTCAAAAGACGAAAACACAATCAAAGTTGTATTTGAAGTATCTTCATACAAAGGAGATTTAGGCAAAAACTTTTTATTGAAAGGTCTAAACGCCAAAGATTTAGGGTTTAAATATGCTTACGCAGATGATGTAGAAAATCTTACTTTTTTACAACCTGATAAAAACATCTCAACAGATGTTCACGAATTTAAAGATTACATTCAATTAGGAATGGTGTGCGGAGTAAAAGGCGGTTGCAACAACGGTTCTCCATTCCAAAAAGAATTAAATTTCACGGTTATGAAATATCCGGCATCAATACATTTCAAACTATGGAAAAAACTTCCTAAAGATGAAGACACAAAAGAAAACATAAATTATTTAATTATATTAAAATAGAAATATCAACAAGGAGAATAAAAATGAATTTATTTGGATTAACAGTAGAATTTATGGCTTGGTCATATATGATAGGTATCGTTTTTGTAATTGCATACCTAATCGGTTCAATTCCAACCGGATACATCATTGTAAAAGCAAAAACAGGAAAAGATATTCGTCAAATCGGCTCTGGTTCAACAGGTGCAACAAACGTTAAAAGAGTTTTAGGAACTCCTTATTTCTTTATTGTAATGCTTTTAGACGCATTAAAAGGTGCCGTTCCTGTACTTTTAGCAACAACAGTTACATTCAAAGCAGAAATCGGACTTCCACCTGTAATCGCAGCTATTGCAGTTATTATCGGACACAGCAAACCTTTATTCTTAGGATTTAAAGGCGGTAAATCAGTTGCAACAGGTGTTGGAACAATTTTAGCCTTAAATTGGGTTGTAGGTTTAATTGTTGCAGGGATTTGGGGAACAATCACATATTTTTCAAAATATGTTTCTTTAGGCTCAATCATTGCTGTAATTTTCGCCCCAATTTTAATGTATGTATTCCACCAACCTATCGCATACGTTTTATATTGTGCAATCGGTGCCGGCTACATAATTTATTTACATAGAGAAAATATAAAAAGATTAATCAAAGGCGAAGAAAACAAAGTCCGCAAATAACATAAATGATATGATTAAACGATTGATTTAATAAAAAAAATAATTAAAATAGTAGTATGAAAAAAATACTACTATTTTTTATTGTTTTAATTTTCGGTAATCTTTCAGCAAACGCTGATATCGATTACGTGCAAATTTATAACAGCCTTGAAGAACCAACTTTCAAATATATTCACGGAATTGACCCAGACCAATTTTACGACATTCACAATTATGCCTGGGCTCCTTACCCATTAATGCGATTAAATCAAGAAGTATATTTTAAAAAACAAAAAATTGAGCCTGGGTATTATTTATTAACACCAAGAGAACACGAAGGGAAATGGTATGTTTTGTTTAAAGAAAACGGCGTTGTAAAAGCAACAATTCCTTGTTACAAAGATGAAATCGTACCATTAGGTTTTTATGAAATGAATTTACCAAAAGAAAAATTAACTCCGACAGCAAAAATTCATATCAACTTTGTTAATTTTGTTGGAAAATTTAATTCCGCAAAACGAAAAAAAGCCCCCGATACTTATTTAGAATTAGAAGATTTGGATAATGATTTTCTTTCAATGGTCGTATATTACGGGGCAAAAAGATATTATATATTATTAAGAAC
>CAZKJV010000024.1:0-16148 GCA_964553175.1 uncultured Muribaculaceae bacterium
TCACTATTTCTTTACATTTTTCTAAAAATTCTTTACTTCCCATAATTTTTACTCGCTTTATTTTTAAAAATTTTAATGATTAATTTTTAATGCTATAATCAGATTATGAAAATTTCTTTAAAAGACATATATATTGAGTTTTTCAAAATCGGCGTACAACTGCTTGGAGGCGGTTATGTCATCGTTCCGTTAATTCAACAAAATATTATTGACAAGCATCACTGGATTACAAATGAAGAATTAACCGATTATTACGCACTTTCTCAATCAATCCCCGGAATTATCGCCGCAAACATTTCAACTTTTGTCGGTTACAAATTACGAGGGAAAACAGGTGCATTAGTTTCTTTACTTGGAATAATAACTTCCCCAATAATATCCATTTTGTTAATCGCATCAATTATAGACCTTTTGTTAAAATTTTCTTACATTCAAAGTATTTTTTGGGGAGTTGGCATTGCCGTAATTATCCTAGTTTTTCTTTCAATAAAAGAAATGTGGAAAAACAGCGTTTTTGACATTCCAACATGGATTATTTTTCTATTCGCATTCGGATTATCTTTCTTCCTCAAAATTTCACCCGTACTAATTATCATCGCATCTATAATTTTTGGGATAACCGTAAAATTAATCAAAAGGAGATTTGAAAAATGATGACCCTTTTGCATTTAATAATTGAATTTTTCAAAATCGGTGTTTTCTCAGTTGGTGGCGGTTACGCAACAATTCCATTTTTATATCAACTTATTCACGATTATAACTGGTACACAACCGACCAACTTACAAACATGATTGCAATATCAATGTTAACCCCCGGACCTGTTGGTGCAAACATGGCAACTTTTGCTGGGTTTCAAACACTTGGAATTATCGGAGGTATAATTGCAACTTTAGCCTTAATTTTTCCATCATACATTTTTGTATTATTAATCTCAAAACTTTTAAAAACTTTTAGAGAAAACTTTTATGTAAAATCTATCCTTTACGCATTGAAGCCTGCGGGTTGTGGGCTTTTAGCCGCAGTAGGATTTGGATTTTTAAAGGATAACATAACAAATTTACCTGCCGTAATCCTTTTCATATCTTTATTCGGATTAAGTTTTATTTTCAAAAAAAATCCACTTTACTACATTTTAATCTCTGCAGTTGTCGGAATAATTCTACAATTCTGCGGAGTAAAAGTTGTATAAAATAAATTAAACAAAATAAAGGAGGATTTGCTAAAGCAAATCCTCCTTTATTTCTAAATTTCTTAAACCTAATCTATATCTGCAATCGGATAAAGTGATTTCAAATATTTTACGGAATTAATATCTACCTCTGCAAAAATTGCACCCTCTTTTTCTTCCGCACAAGCCATAACTTGCGCAGTTGGAGAAATTATCATTGAACAGCCCAGTCCAAAGAACTCACCGTTTACGTCTTTTGTTTGATTACTTGTAACCAAATAAACCATATTGTCATACGCTCTTGTTCTATTCATTGCAATCCACATATCTTGAGCATATTTGCGAGAATTTTCATCGTTATAAATCTCTTTTGAAACAAGCCACGCAGTTGGTAACACTAACATTTTTGCCCCTTGTTTCACAAGATTTTTCATCATCAGCGGGTATCTTATATCAAAACAAATTGCCATACCCACTTTTGCAAAATCAAAATGAGCAATAACAAGTTTTTCACCTGCTGAAATTCTTTCACCCTCTGTTCCGCCAAGGTAATTAAAAAGATGAATTTTATCGTATTTTGCTATAATTTCACCATTTCTATCAATTGCAAAACTTGTATTATAAAGTTTTTCTTCAACTTTTCTAACAACAGAACCCGCAATAATGTTTGTATTATATTCTTTCGCTAAATTTTGAATAAATTTTATTGTATCTCCGCCGTTTTCATCTTCCGGAGAGGATTCATAATCAATATTTGTAGAAAAAAATTCGGGTAAAACAACTAAATCTAACTTTTTATCTTTATTTTTTTGTTTGTGAAATTTTATATAATGTTCAACTTTTTTCAAGTTTGTTTCTTTATCACCCATTAAAGATTTTAATTGAATATTTAATATACCTGCCATTTTAACCTCTTTTTTAAAAATTTTAGCACGAATATTTACAACTTTCTTCTATTGTAAAAAATATCATTTTTTTGTACAATGCAAGTATTATGGCAGAACAAGATTACAAATTTTATTTAAACGAAGGTATTGATAAAACAAATCAAGGCAAATTTGAAGAAGCCTTAGAAACTTTGGAAAAATCTTTAGAACTTAATCCAAATAACGCTTTAACCTACTTTTCAAAGGCAATTGTATATCATAATTTAAACCAATTGAGAGCGGCTTATGAAAACTATTCTCACGCAATAAAATTGGATAAGAACTTAATTGATGCGTATTACAACAAAGCACAAACCATTTTAGCATTTGAAAACCCGTCAGATGAAGAATTAAACGAAGCTTTGCAAAATTTAGAAAAAGCGACTGAACTTGACGCAAAATTTATTGATGCTCATTATTATTCAGCTGTAATTAAAAAGAAATTAGGAATGTATAAAAGTGCGATTGAGTCGTTAGACAAAGTTCTTGAACTAGAACCAAAAGCACCGTATTCAAGAGCATTAAAAAAATTAATTGAACAAAAATATTTATAAAAACTAATCAGAAATTACAACATAAGCTTTTAAAATTTCATCTTGCATATATTTTGGCATATATTCAAATTCTGCAATGTCCATTAAAAACGGAACATTACTATCATTCAAAAGCTGTTTTAATTCGGAAATATTTTTTGTGTCATCATTAAAACTTTTCACAACCATATCAATATCACTACCGTCGTGAGATTGATTTTAACCCTACTCCCATAAGCCCAAATCTCAGCTTTTGGACAATAATTATTAAAAACATCTTTCAACATTTTCAAATATTCAGGCTTTATGTACAATTCAGTCATTGTCTATAATTTCTTTTAAATTTTCAACATCTTTAATAAAATCTTCAATCAAAGACAAAGTTTCTTCAGCAAACCTTTTACCATAATCGTGAGCAATATTATTACGATTATCCCTGTATTTAAACCAACGATTAACCGCATTTTCATCTAATAATAAATATTTATTTGCATTCCTAAAAATATCTTTAAAAGAAAGAGCGTCAATACTACTTTTACTCGCAAAATATGGAACTAATTTCTTTTTTAAAAGCTTTCCACTTTGTCCTAAAGTCAATTCAAACCCTTTTACAAGAGAGTTTCTATATACGTCATATTCAATAGAGTCTTGATTTGCAGACATAATCAATTCGTAAGACTTTATCAAAGTTTCAAGACATTTTTACAAGTATTCAGTATTAATTTTATCCATAATTTTTCATAACATTTTAAGTTTATAATAAAACCTTGATTTTACAAAATGTTAAAACCATAGTAAAATAATAGCAAAAATAAATTTTACACATTTTACCATGTGTAAGAAAGGGAAATTTATGGACTTTAAAATTAATTTATTCAAAAACAACGCTATAAATAAAACAAACAATAAAGCAGTACAACCAAAAACAAAACCTATCCCCATGGACATCGTTAGTTTTTCTACAAATATAAAAGAAAACGAAAAAAACTTTGTTGAATTAAGAGAAAAAATTTCAAAAGACATGCAACCGATTATGTCTAATTCAGAAGCCGCTTGCTGGGATTTTTACACAGAAAGTTCTAAAGAAAATTTAGACAAAATGAACGCTGCACAAGACAAGGCAAACGATTTTTATGATAACAAAGAAATTTATGCACAACTAAAAGAAATCAATGACAAAGGCGGAGTTCAAGACAAAAAATTACAAAAACAATTACGAAATTTAACAAGTGCTTTCGGCGACGGAATTGAATTTAAAGAAGAACTTAAGGCAATGAGCGAAAAAGAAAACGAAATTTCGCAAAAATTGAATTCATACGTTATGAAAATTGACGACAAACCAGTTTCAAAAGCAGAACTATCTCAAATAATGGAAACAGAAAAAAATCCTGAAATACGTAAAAAAGCCTCTGATGCAAAAATTAAATCAGGCGATTTAATTGCAGAAGATTTACGTGAATTAGTAAAAATGAGAAACGATTTCGCAAAGAAAAAAGGTTACGACAACTATTTTGACTACAAAATCTCAGAAGATTACGACATAAAACCGAAAGAACTTGATAAATTACTTTCAGACGTAGCAAAAAATACAAAAAAATCTAATGACAAAGTTATGTCCGGAATAAAAGCAGATTTATCAAAAGCATTCGGCGTAAAACCAGAAGATTTAAGAAGTTATCACTTCGGATACCTTGCAGGCGAAGACCCTGAAAGACTTGTTAACGAACAAATTAGCACAAAAGAAGAAGTCGTTGACATTTCCAAAAAAGCATACGCAGGTATGGGCTATGACGTTGACAGCTTGCCTATCAAATTAGATTTATTTCCTCGTGCCAACAAAAACACTCACGGATTTTCGTTCCCGATTGAAGCTGGAAAAGATGCAAGAATATTAGCAAATTTAACCAATAACGTTTCAAGCATTGATACTCTTATGCACGAACTTGGGCACTCAGTTTTTACAGTAAAAACTGATTCAAAATTACCATATATGGAACAAGACACAACAAGCACAATGACAGAAGCCGTTGCAATGATGATGGGCGATTTAGTAAGAACAGAAGGACTATTAAAAGATAAAGTTTCACCGGAAGTAAATGAAAAATTCGCAAAATCATTAGGAAAAGAAGACTCTTCTTTTGTAGGTTCAAGTATGGCTATCATTGACTTTGAACGAAATATGTACAAAAATCCTGACCAAGATTTAAAACAACTTTGGAAAGACATGAGCGTAAAATACAAAGGAAGAAGTGAAAAAGACGAACCAACAAATGAATGGGCAACAATTCCGCACTTCTTATCACACCCTGCATATTACCAAAACTACTTTAGAGCATCTTTAATTAAAGCACAATTATATGACGGATTAACTAAAAAATTTGGTAATATCACAGAAAACAAAGACACTGCAAAATATTTAAACGAACATATCTTTAAATATGGCGGTTCAAAAGAAGATGACGAAATCTTACAAGAAGTAACAGGCAAACCTCTTACAGCAGAAGCATTCTGTGATAGAATAAATGAATTAGTAAATAGGAACTTTAATATGGATATAAACGTTAACAAATTAGACAACTTACAAAATCAAAATACACTATCATCACAATCAGCAGAAAAAACACCTGAAGAAATCGTATTATTTGCATCAAGTTCTTCTGAAGCTCCTACACCTGATGGCAACATCAGACAAACACCTCTTAATGATTACAGAGGCGACATTGATGGCAAAAACTTTAATTTAAAACGTAGAAAAAACATAATACAATCAGGCTACCAAATCATCGGTAACATTGGAAATAAAGATGTTAACATTGAAGAACGCAATAGCCTTATGTCAATATCTAACAAAAAAACTTTCAAAGGAAATATCGGAAAAAATCGTATCGAAATGCAATCAAAAGAAGTTGTTTCTGTTACTAATAAAAAAGTTTACAGCGGAACTTACAATGGCAAAAAATTTAGCATTGAATATTCTGACGAACATCTAATTTTGAATGACGGCGATAGAGTTATGAATGGAACTTACGACGGCAAAAAAGTAAGTGCAAAATATGACTACAAAAGATTTGGATTTTACGACAAGATTGAAAATAAAGCAATGCCAGAAGGTTTTGAAGACATTGCTGTCGTAATAATGACGATAGACAACGATCAAAAATCCAGAGAAGAATACCTGAATTACGATTAATTGCAAAAAGATTAGTTCAAGAAAATTCTTGGCAAGAATATTTACAAGAAACACCTGAATTTATGGAAGAAACGCTAATTCAAGGGTTTATAATCGGGCTTGCAAAAATTGACAATAAAATTCGGTTTGAATTAATAAAAAGTTTTATTCCAAAAATTACAAATTGGTATATTTGCGATTCTTTTTGCAGTAGTTTAAAATTTACCCAAAAGAATAAACCAGAAGTGTGGAAATTTTTGCAAAAATATACAAAATCTAAAAAAGAATTTGAAATCAGATTTGCATTAGTAATGATGTTAGGATATTTCATTGAAAAAGAATATTTAAACGAAATTTTTAAAATTTTAAACAATTTTTCACATGAAAAATATTACGCAAAAATGGGAGCTGCGTGGCTTATCTCCATTTGTTTTATAAAATACCCCCGTAAAACAGAAGAATTTTTAAAGACAACAAAAATTGATAATGAAACATTTAATAAAGCTATTCAAAAAATTTCAGACTCTTACCGTGTTGAAAAAAGTAAAAAACAATATCTAAAAACATTAAAACGAATTTAAAAGTTGACTTATATCCTTTAAGATGTTATAAATTAGAGAGTGGTAGAATATTGATTATAGGTGAATTATGACTATTGATAAAAATATAATATGTATGAAATGGGGCAAAAAATTTGGTCCTGAATATGTTAACCGCTTATACAAAATGGTTGAGAAAAATTTAACTATTCCTCACCGATTTGTATGTTTTACTGATGATAGTGAAGGAATTATTGACGGAGTTGAAATTCGCCCGATACCACCTCTAAATGAAGAAGGTATTCCAGATAGAATGTGGAAAAAATTAACTGTTTTCAACAAAGAACTATCAGATTTAACAGGTACTGCTTTATTTTTAGATTTAGATATTGTAATTAGACAAAATTTAGATCCGTTTTTTGAATTAGACGGAGATTTTAGAATTATTAAAGACTGGGATTTCCCTAACGATATTATTGGAAATTCTTCAGTATTCAGATTTGAAATCGGTAAATACCCAGAAATTTTAGACCATTTCTATGGATTAGGTACTGCTATCAGAAAACATTTCCAAAACGAACAAGCATTTTTATCTTATGAAATGTATGAAAGAAATGTTTTACAATATTGGCCGGAAGAATGGGTTCCAAGTTTCAAACGTTGTTGCTTACAAAAATTCCCTATGAATTGGATTAAACAACCAAATGAACCACAAGATGCAAAAATCGTAATTTTCCACGGTAAACCAACTCCAGACCAAGCAAGGAAAGGTTATTTTGGAAAATGTGGTTTTAGATACATTAAAGCAACAAAATGGATTGATAAATATAGAGAAAATTAATCTCTTTTATTTGTTACTTCTCAACTTTTCAACAAACCTTGCAAGACGTTCCATTGCAATCTTCAAGGTTTCAATTGAATATGCGTATGAAATTCTTAAAAAGCCCTCACCACTATCACCAAAAGCATTCCCAGGAACGAGAGCAACGTGTTCTTCTTCCAAAAATTTAGTCGCAAATTCTTCACTTGTCATACCAAATTCTTTTATGCAAGGGAAAACATAAAACGCTCCGTGAGGTTCAAAACAAGATAAATTCATTTCTTTAAATGCATTCATTAAAAATCTTCGACGTTGATTGTAAGACTTTTTCATTTCTTGCACATCATCATCACCATTTTTTAACGCTTCAATTGCTGCATATTGACTGATTGTCGGAGCACACATTATTGCGTATTGATGAATTTTAGTCATTTGAGTTAACAACTCTTTTGGTCCACAAGCATAACCTAAACGCCAACCTGTCATTGCATAAGCCTTTGAAAAGCCGTTAATCAAAAGAGTCCTTTCTTTCATTCCGTCAAGACTTGCAATCGAAACATGTTCACCTTTATAGGTTAATTCACTGTATATTTCATCAGAAATAACGAAAATATCGTGTTCAATAACAATTTTTGCAATTTCTTCAAGCTCTTCTTTTTCCATAATTGAACCTGTTGGATTATTCGGATACGGAAGAACTAAAACCTTTGTTTTATCTGTAATTGCATCTTTTAATTCTTGTGCCGTTAACTTAAATTGATTTTCTTCTTTCAAATTAATAAAAACATTTTTTGCACCCGCAAGACTTGCACAAGGAGCATAAGAAACATAAGACGGTTGCGGGATTATAACTTCATCATCAGGGTTAATCATAGCACGCAAACCAATGTCAATGGCTTCTGAACCACCAACAGTAACAAGAATTTCATTGTCCGAATTGTAAGAAATCCCTTGTTTACGTTTAATATAATTTGAGATTTCCTCTCTCAAGCCTTTTAAACCTGCATTTGAAGTATAAAAAGTCTTACCTTTTTCAAATGCGTAAATTCCCTCGTCACGAATATGCCAAGGAGTATCAAAATCCGGTTCACCAACACCAAGAGAAATAGCATCTTTCATCTCATTTACAATATCAAAAAATTTTCTTATTCCTGATGGTTTAATATTTTTTATTTTTTCTGAAATTGGAATGCTCATGGTATGATAACTTCTCTTTCGTCCTCGTGTTTTTTATCTAAAATTGTACCAAAATCTTTGTATTTTTTAAGAATAAAATGAGTTGCAGTACTCAAAACACTATCTAAAGTTGACAATTTGTCAGAAACAAATGCAGATATTTCTTTCAAAGATTTTTCTTCCAAAGTTACAAGCAAATCATAACCACCTGAAATCAAATAAACAGATTTCACTTCTGGATAGTTATAAATTCTTTCCGCAATTTTGTCAAAGCCTTGACCACGTTGAGGAGTAACACGAACTTCAATTAACGCATTAATTTTTTCAACAGAGGTTTTATCCCAGTCTATTAAGGTATTATAACCGCATATAACTCCATCGTTTTCAAGTTTTTCGAGTTCATTCAAAATTGTTTGCTCATCAGAACCAAGCATTACTGCCAATTCTTTTATATCAATTCTGCTATTTTTTTCAATTATTGATAATAATTCTTCTCTCATTTTTTCTCCTTTTAGATATCAAAACTATTATATTATACCAAACGCCAAAAATCACTATTATTTTAAAATTATCAGCTAAATAAACGACAAAATTTTCACTTGCAAAATGGATTTGTGATGATATAATTAATTCATTAAAGTGTTTATTACATAAGAAAAGGACAGAGTTTATTATGCAAGAATTAGAAAAACAATTCCACATTCATTGTGTTGAAGGTGATGTAGGTCGTTACGTTATTTTACCCGGTGACCCTGGTAGATGCGAATCAATCGCAGCTTTATTTGACGATGCTCACCACGTAGCACAAAACAGAGAATACAACATTTACACCGGTACACTTTTAGGTGAAAAAGTTTCAGTATGCTCAACTGGTATTGGTGGCCCATCTGCGTCAATTGCTATGGAAGAATTACACAATATCGGTGCAGATACATTCATCAGAACAGGTACTTGTGGTGGAATTGATTTAGATGTTCAATCAGGCGACATCGTTGTTGCAACAGGTGCTATCCGTTTTGAACACACTTCAATGGAATACGCTCCAATTGAATATCCGGCAGTTGCAAACTTAGATATTACAGTTGCTTTAAGACAAGCAGCTCTTGCAATGGGCAAAACTACTCACACAGGCGTAGTTCAATGTAAAGACGCATTCTACGGACAACACAGCCCTGCAAAAATGCCTGTTTCTTACGAACTTCTACAAAAATGGGAAGCTTGGAAACGTTTAGGCGTTAAAGCATCAGAAATGGAATCAGCAGCATTATTCGTTGTTGCAGACGCTCTAAAATGCCGTTGCGGTTCTTGTTTCCACGTAATTTGGAACCAAGAAAGAGAAGCTGCAGGCTTAGACCAAAAGATGAGTGAAGATACATCTGCAGCAGTAAGAGTTGCAGTAGATGCTTTAAAAATTATGATTGAACAAGATAGAGCAGCTAAAAAATAACTCTTTAAAAAATAATCAAAAAAGAACCGTTTTTATATTTGAAACGGTTCTTTTTGTATTTATGATAAAATTTTATTATGCCATTTGAATTTGAAAAACAAAAAATAGAAGATGTAATTCTTGTTAAACCTCAAGTTTTTGGGGATAACAGAGGATTTTTCACGGAAACCTACAAAAAATCAGATTTTATAAAAAATGGAATTACCGTTGATTTTGTCCAAGACAATCACTCAAAATCATCAAAACATGTACTTAGAGGACTACATTATCAAGCAAAACCTTACGCACAAGCAAAACTTGTAAGATGCGTAAAAGGAAAAATCTTTGATATTGCCGTAGATTTAAGAAAAAATTCTAATACATTCAAAAACTACGTAAAAGTTGAGTTGTCAGAAGATAACAAGCACATGTTATTTATTCCAGATGGATTTGCTCACGGATTTGTGGTTTTGTCAGATGAAGCAGAACTTTTATACAAAACAAGTCAAGAATATTCCCCAAAGCACGATAGAGGTGTATTTTGGGCAGATAAAGAACTCAATATCAATTGGGAAATCGATTTTGAGCCAATATTATCAGAAAAAGACAAAAATCAACCAAAACTAAAAGACTTAAATTTTGAGGAAATACAATAATGAAAACAATTCTTGTAACAGGCGGAGCAGGATTTATCGGTAGTTGTTTTATAAGACATGAACTTAAAAAACACTCCGATTACAAAATCATAAATTTAGACGCTCTAACTTATTGCGGAAATTTAGAAAACCTCAAAGATGTAGAAAATAACCCGAATTACACTTTTATTCAAGGGAATATTTGTGATAAAAATTTAGTAAAAGATATTATTAAAAACGTAGATTATGTCGTTAATTTTGCGGCAGAATCCCATGTTGATAACTCAATAAAAAATCCTAGTATTTTTGTAGAAACTAATGTTCAAGGAACATTAAACTTACTTCAATCTTGCAAAGAAATCGGTATAGAAAAATATTTACAAGTTTCAACTGATGAAGTTTATGGAACATTGGGTAAAACAGGTTATTTTTACGAAACAACACCGATTGCACCTAATTCACCATATTCAGCAAGCAAAGCAAGTGCTGATTTGCTTGTAAGAGCTTATTTTGAAACATATAAATTGCCTGTATTAATAACAAGATGTTCAAACAATTACGGACCTTACCAATATCCTGAAAAATTAATTCCATTTTTCATCTCAAAACTTTTAAAAGATGAAAAAGTTCCTGTATATGGCGACGGAATGAATGTACGTGATTGGCTGTATGTTTATGACCATTGTGAGGCGATAGACACAGTTTTACATAAAGGTACAATCGGGGAAGTTTATAATATCGGCGGACACAACGAAAAAACTAACCTTGAGATTACAAAATTAATCCTTAATGCAATGAACAAGGATGAAACTTCAATTGAATATGTTGAAGATAGACTTGGACACGACAAACGCTATGCAATATCAAATGATAAAATAACTTCTGAACTTGGTTGGAAACCGTCTATAACCTTTGAAGAAGGCATAAAAATAACAATTGATTGGTACTTGAATAATCAAAACTGGATTAAAGCAATAGAAAATAAGAAATAATTAACTTATTTATTCATATCTTAAAGCATCTATTGGGTTAAGCAATGAAGCTTTATATGCTGGGTAATAACCAAATCCGATACCCACCATTGCTGAAAACCCTAAAGACAAAAGTATTGAAAACGGCGATACGGTAACAGCCATAGCACCTGTCAAACCAACTATACCAGAGCCTAAAATTCCGACTAAAATACCAACTACACCGCCTACCAATGAAAGTAAAACAGACTCTATCAAGAATTGATAACGGATATCAGAAGCTTTTGCACCAATTGCCATTCTAATACCGATTTCTTTTGTCCTTTCGGTAACAGAAACAAGCATAATATTCATAATCCCAATACCGCCTACAATCAATGATACAAAAGCAATTGCCCCTAAAAGTACTGACATTGCCATTGCTGATGATTTAATTGTTTCTTGCATTTCTGCTAAATTTCTTATCTCAAAATCATTATCTTGAGTTTTACCGATATTGTGTCTATGAATTAATAATTCTTCTATTTCACTTTGAGTTTTATCCAAAACTTCCGCTGTTTGAGCCTTTACCGTAATCATACTTACAGTCCCAGGGAAACTCGTTCCGAAAACTTTCTTTTGAGCAGTCGTAATCGGAATAAAAACTAAATCATCTTGATCATGTCCCATTCCGGACTGACCTTTTGTTTTTAAAATTCCAATTACTTTAAACGGAACATTTCCGATACGTATAGTTTTATTTATCGGATTTAAATCACCGAAAAGTTCTGTCGCAACAGTTTGACCAATAATAACGACTTTTGCAGTATTTTTAACATCTTCAGGAACAAAATTTCTTCCGTCCTCTATCTCATAATTTCTTATAAACAAATAAGACGCTGTTGTACCTGCAACAGACGTTGACCAGTTTTGATTACCAAAAGTGAGTTGCTTTGATTCCGCTGAATAAGGTGCAATTGCCAAAATACCGGAAATTTTTCTTTCAATAGCTTCTGCATCTTTCAATGTTAACGTAGGACGAGTCCCCATACCCATTCTTACACCACCCGATTTTGCAGATGCAGACCTTATCATCAACAAATTACTACCCATTGAGTCCATATCTTTTGCAATTTTTTCCCTTGCACCTGTACCAACCGCAAGCATAATAATTACGGCACTTACACCGATGATAATACCCAAACTTGTCAATGCAGAACGCATTTTATTTATTTTTAAAGAATTTATTGCTATTTTTAAAATTGTTTTTGAATCTATCATTTTGTTTTTACCTCGTCTGAGATAATTTTTCCATCTTTAAATCTAACTACACGTTTGCAATATTCTGCAATATCAGGTTCATGAGTTACAAGCACGATTGTCTTTCCATGTTTTTCATTTAATTCGCAGAAGAAATTCATAACTTCTATACTTGTTTTTGTATCCAAATTCCCCGTAGGTTCGTCCGCAAGTATAATCGGTGCATCGTTTACAATTGCCCTTGCAATTGCAACACGTTGTTGTTGACCACCTGACATTTGATTTGGCATATGATTTTCTCTATGCTCAAGTCCAACAATTTTTAAAGCCTCTTTTGCTTTTTGATGACGTATTTGCTCATCAACCCCTTTATAAATCATCGGCAATTCAACATTATCAATCGCAGACGTACGAGAAATCAAATTAAATCCTTGAAAAACAAAGCCTAATTTTACATTTCGTATTTCAGAAAGAGTTTCACTATCAAGATTTAAAACGTCAATACCATCAAGCAAATATGAACCAGAATTAGGTTTATCTAAAGTACCCAACATATTCATAAATGTTGATTTTCCGGAACCTGATGACCCCATAATTGCAACAAATTCACCTTGTTCAATACTTAAAGAAACATCGTCCAAAGCATTAAAAGCAGCCTCACCTGTTGCATAAGTTTTTATAACATTTTTTACTTCAATTAGTGCCATTAAAACATTCTCATTGGTCGTTTTTGTTTATCGTTACCGCCTTTTGCTCGTTTTGAGTCAGAAGAAACAATAATTTTATCACCCTCGTTTATATTACCGTCAGTAATTTCGGTATAAGTATCGTCACTTGCACCTGTTTCTACTTCAACTCTCACAGGTTTATTAGACTTTAACACCCAAACGCCTTGATTTTCATATCTTTTGATTTCACCTTTTTGTACAGGAGCAAACTTAAACGCAATTGACGGAACACAAAGTACATCTGCTTTTCTTTGAGTTACGATTGAAACATTTGCGGTCATACCAGGTTTAAGTTTCAAATCTTCATTATCAACACCCACAACAACCGTATAAGTTACAACGTTTGACACTGTTGTTGGAGAAATTCTTACTTGTGTAACTTTTCCTTTAAAAATTTCGTCCGGATATCCGTCAAGTGTGTAATTAACCTCTTGACCCTCTTTAATTTTACCTATATCAGCCTCTGAAACATTTACTTCAATTTGCATTTCTTTTAAATCTTTTGCAACAGTAAATAATTCAGGAGCTTGAAAACTTGCTGCAACCGGTTGCCCAGGGTCAACATTTCTTGTAACGATAATTCCGTCAACAGGTGAATAGATATATGCAAATGAACATTGATATTCTGCATAATCTAAATCAGCTTTTGCAGCACTTAAAAGTGCTTGATTTGAAAGATAATCTGCTTGGGCTTGGTCTAGCTCACTTTTTGCCATAAAATTACGAGCAACTAAGTTTTTATAACGATTATAAGTTTTTAAACTGTTATCAGTAATTGCTTTTTGTTTATTATAATTACTTCTTGCTTTATCAACATTTGCTTGAAGTAAACTTGTATCCATCAATGCAATCAATTGTCCCGCTTTAACTTTAGAGTTGTAATCTACATAAACTTCCATCATCAAACCAGATACCGTTGAACCAACACTAACAGTATTTACAGGGTTAATTGTACCTGATGCCTCAACAACTTGTTCAATTGTATGATTAACCGCTTTTTCAGTTCTATATTTACCTACACCACCAACAATTAATTTTATGGCTACAGCTACAACAAGTATTACTATTATTGATACTATTGCAATTTTCTTTTTATCCATTATGCACCCTTTTTATCTGTCTTTTTATTTTCTGATTTATTTTCTTGTCCGTTTTCGGCTTTATCCATTTTTGCAATTTCCAATTCTAATTTTGCGATTGAAACATTATAATCAAAAATCAATTTTACATAACTTTCTTGAGCTTGGTTATAATTTACGATTGCATCTTGAACTTCCAAGAAATTACCTAAACCTACTTCATATCTACCCATTGCAAGCTCTAAATTTTCAAATGCTTGTTTTACGGCAACCTCTGTCAACGGCATTTTCTTTGCATATTGAACCATATTTACATAAGCTTTTTGAACGCTATAATAAATATCTTTTTCCAACTGGTCGACTGCTGCATCTGCAATATCAACCCTTGCTTTTGCTTCATCAATGCCATGTTTTATATTCATAATATTGATTGTAGGAAAATCAAGTGAACCTTTTATTTTAAAACTATTTGTATAATTACTGTCTTGTAATGCGTTATACCCATAAGAGCCTGTCGCTTTTAAATCAGGCATATATTTCAATTTTTGATAAGTTAATTCTTTTTTCAAGGCATCACGAGCCGCAACATAAGATTTTAAATCAGGTCTGTTGTTTTTAGCCAAAGAAATTGACTCGTCTAGCGTATATGGAAAATTTGAATAATCATAAGGCTTTGTTATAAGTTCATTTTTTTGAACAGAAGTTTGATAAACTGCACCATCAGCAAGAGCAGGAGCTTCAAACTGTTTTACTTGATTTTGGTCTGTATTTTTCAATTCAACAGGTGCATATTTATTATCAAAATTAAAACTTTCAACTTTTGCGATTGAATATTTTGGACTTCCGTCGATATACATTGAATTATTCAACGCAACAACCGCCAAATCATAAGTATTTTGAGCGGCAACATAATTTAATTTTGCATTACTCAAATTAACTTCTGAATTTACAAGGTCAATTTTAGATTTCAAACCCTCTTCAAAATAAGCTTTTGTTTGTTGATATTGACGTTCATTGACTAAAATATTTGCCTCTTGAACTTTTATATTCGCTGCAGCAGCAAGAACACCATAATAATTTGTTTTTACATTAAATATTGTTTTTATCGTTTCATAATTCAAATCAAAATCAGCTGCAATTTTATTCAATTTTGCTTTTTTAATTGTTGATTCAACTTTACCAAAACTATATATCAATTGACTTATTGAGGCATCAAAACCATAGGCGTTGTCAAAACTTGATGAACTACCTTTTTGGTTCAAATAACTTCCTGTATATCCTGTACCAAGTCCTAAAGATGGGAAATAATTTGATTTTGATTGTCCTAAAATAGCATTCGCAACTTTTACCAAATCTTGATATTTTCTAATTGACGGACTATTTTTTAATGCAATGTCAATACAATCTTCAAGGCGAAGTGTTGAATTTTCTTGAATAGTAACTTTTGCAGTCGGAGTTTCCGCTTTTGTCGGATTTGAATTAACATCAGTTTTTAAAACAACTTCGTCTTTTGATTTTTTTGTATCATCATCTTTATTAATTTTTATGCGTTCCAGAAAACGTTTTTTGGTAACTTTTTCAGCAGAAGAATTTTGCTGTACGGGAGTTGAATTTTTATCCGTGTCAACAATTGCATTCGCAGAATTTGCAAATAACAAAACAACTATTAATATTGATAAAAGATAATTTGCGGTCTTTTTCAAAAAATAATCCTTCCCTACTATCTTATATTATATAT